>NZ_VRVF01000090.1:0-17302 GCF_008040045.1 Methylobacterium sp. WL8
CCGTGATGGCGGTCACCGACGCGGACGGCGCCGACCAGGATGAACAGGTCGTCGGCCTCGTCGGCGGGGATGATGCCCTCGGCGACGGCGCCGGCAGGCCGTGCCCCGGCCCGTCGCCCCGGCCCTCGCCGGCGCCGAGCCGCGGCCCCGCCGCCGGCGGGGTGTCCTCACCTTCGAGTTCGATGCGCTCCATGCCCGCCACGCGTCCCATTCCGTCCACGACCGCGCCGGCCTCCCACGCCGACGGGCGCCCTGTCGAGAGGTGCGGCGCCGAAACCTGGCAGCGCGACGGCCGTCGCAAGGCCGGCGCGCTGCTCGGGCGGCGGATGGCGCTCGCCCTGCCCTCGCTCGGGGTCGGCGCCGTGATCGCGTGGCTCGCCGCACTCGCCGAGCCGGTGCGCGCCGACCCGACCGAGGCCTGGCTCGGGGGAACGGTACTGGTCCTGTTCGCGGTGGTCATGACCTGGCAGGCGTTCGTGGCGTGGCAGTACCTCTACGGCCTCGTCGCGTCCGGCTTCGGCGCGCGGGCGAAATCCGCCCTGGAGCGCCGTTCGGAGACGGTGCCGGCCCGCGCCTCGGGCCTGTCGCGCACGGCCGCGGTGGTGGCGATCCACGCCGAGGACCCGGTGGCGGTGTTTTCGGCGCTCCGGGTGATGGCGCGCTCGCTCGCCCGCGACGCCGTCGATGGCGGCGACATCGACCTGTTCGTCCTCTCCGACACCCGCGACGGCGCGATCGCCGCGGTGGAGGAGCACGAGTTCGCCCGCATCCAGGCTTGGCGCGAGACCGCCGGCCCCGGCATCCCCGAGATCCGCTATCGCCGCCGCACCGAGAACGTCGGGCGCAAGGCCGGCAACATCGCCGAGTTCACCCGCACCTACGGCCCCGAATACGATTTCATGATCGTGCTCGACGCCGACAGCCTGATGAGCGGCGCCACGATGCGCCGCCTCGCCCGGCTGATGGAGGAGAGCCCGGCCACCGGCCTGATCCAGACCGTCTCCTACGCCGCCGGCCGCGACACATTGTTCGCCCGCATCCAGCAATTCGCCGTGCGGCTCTACGCGCCGCTGGCGTTGCGCTGCCTCGAGACCTGGCAGGGGCCGGAGGGCAGCTACTGGGGCCACAACGCGATCCTGCGGATCGCGGCCTTCGCCGACCACGCCCAGCTCCCCGTCCTGCCGGGGCGCGCGCCGCTCGGCGGCGAGATCCTGTGCCACGACATCGTCGAGGGCGGCATGCTGGTGCGCGCCGGGTGGGAGGTCCGCCTGCTGCCGGAGATGGGCGGCACCTGGGAGGAGATGCCGACGAACCTCGTCGACCTGCTCGGGCGGGAGCGCCGCTGGTGCCAGGGCAACATGCAGCACCTGCGCGTCCTGCCCTGGCCCGGCCTCAAGGCGGCGAGCCGCTGGCACCTCGCGGTTGGCATCGTCTCCTACGCGATGCTGCCGCTCTGGATCGCCTACCTCGTCGCCGGCGCGTGGCTCGCCGCGCGCACGGGCGAGCTCGGCCTGCTCGGCTACGGGCTGACCGGCGCCGGCGCCGCCGCGCACGCGCTGGCCGCCCTCACCGTCACGGTGCTGGCCCTGCCGAAGCTCCTGAGCCTCGGCCACGCGCTCGCCGACAAGGGGCGCCGCGACGCCTTCGGCGGAACCCGCGCGCTGCTCGCGAGCGCGGCGCTCGAACAGGCGATCTGGGTGCTGCTCTGGCCGGTGATGACGCTGTTCACCGCCGGCGCGGTGATCTCGACCTTCTTCGGCCGGGTGGTGCGCTGGGACGCCCAGGCCCGCGACGACCGCAAGGTGAGCTGGGCCGAGGCCTGCCGCCTCCAGGCCGACGCCCTCGTGGTCGGCGCGCTGGCCGGCCTCGCGCTTGCCCTCGTCGGCGACCCGTGGCTCGCCCTGTGGCTGTCGCCGGTGGTGATCGCCCTGCTGACCAGCCCGGCCCAGAGCGTGCTGACGAGCCGCGCCGACCTCGGCCGGGCGGCCCGCGCCCGCGGCCTGTTCCTCACGATCGACGACACAGCCCAGGCCCCGGAGCTCGCCGACCTCGCCGGCACCCGCGCACCATCGCCTCCGAAGCGGCCCGCCCCGCGCGAGCCGGTCCGGGTCGCGGCCGCCGACGCGGCGTGAGCCCCGCTCCGGCTCGTCGATGAAACGCCCCGGGCGCCCTCTCGCGGCGCTCAGGCGGACGGTTCGTGGATCGGGCAACCGTTGAAGCGCTCGCGGAACTCGGCCGAGTGCTTGTAGGGCGCGTTGCGCGCCCGGTTGATGTTGCCGAGCGGACGGTGCGCGGCGAGCCCGGTCCAGACGCTGAAGCGCATCTGCTCGTCCACCGCCTGGACCCGGCCCGGCTCCCAGCTGTCCTGCGGGCGAACGGTGATCAGCCCGACCCGCTGGAACGGCGCCTCCGCCTCGTCCCATTCGACCGTCGGGTCCTCGACCGGCTGGCGCTCGCGATCGCGGCAGAGCTGCACCCTGAACTCCCACACGCCCTCGATGCCCTGCATCTCGGCGCTGACGGTCTCGCGGATCGCGTTCGGCCGGCCGTAGGCGTCGATCTCGGTGCCGGTGAGCGCGGTCAACGCCGGGGCGACGGGGGCGATCGAGAACTTGGCGACATGGTCGCCGTACCGGAACGGGGTGACGCTGTAATAGGTCTCGCCGAGCGGGTCGACGTTCGGCGCGCCGCCGAGGGCGCCCACGGTGGTGCTGTCGATGCCGACCGCGTGCAGCGCCTTGTTCACCCCGCGCAGCACGGTGGAGGCGGCGACCTTCAGGCCTTCGGCCCGGTCGGTGGTGCCCGCGAGCAGCTTGAGGCTGCCCAGGAACTTCTCGGCGTTCGGCGCCTGGAACACCTTGCCGTTGACGAAGATGAAGTTCTGCGTCGTCCCCTCGGCGCCGGGCAGGCGCTCGCCGGGCACGTCGAGCACCTTCAGGGCGAGGCCGCGCGGCAGCGACACGGCGTCGGGCAGGATGTCGCCAGCGTTGGTCGAGAGCCGCATGTAGACCGGGTGCGTGCCGGGCGCGGCGAACAGGCCCTGCGCCAGCTCCGGGGCCAGGTTCGCGTCGATCGTCAGCACGCCTTCGAGGATGCCGTGCGACTTGGCGTGGACGGAGCGCACCGCGTGCCCCGAATCGTCGGCGACCCGCGTCAGGATGGTGTCGAAGGTCTGGTTCAGCCGCTCGATGGTCTGTCCCTCGTCGGGCTTCACCTGCTCGAGGTCGGGGCTGTAGCGGACGGGCATCGCGACCATGGGGGCCTCCGGATTTCGCTCGTGCGCAACGGATCTCCGGTGCATCCGTTCCCCGTCGCGAGCCCGCGCAGCGTCATCACAAGCCCGCGCAGCGTCATCCCGCCGAGCGCGAGGCCGTTACGACCCGCCGCATCAGCCGCGGGCGCCAGACGCCGAGGACGACGTTGGCGGTGGCGACGAACAGCAGCAGCCACAGGGTGTTGCGCTCCGGCCCGAGGGATTGGGCGAGCAGGCCGGGATCGAGGCGGCCGGCCAGCGCCTCGGCGCTCAACTCGGCCTCCTGCCGCATCGGCCCCTGCACGTAGACGAGCCCGCCCTCGAACATCAGCACGCCGGTGGCGAGCTTGGCCCAGGCCCAGACCGCCCGGTGAAAGGCGCGCTGCGCCAGGGCCAGCAGGCCGGACAGCAGGGTGAGCGCGAGCGAGGGCAGGAAGATCCAGGTGGCGACCGCACCCATCGCCCCGCGCATCAGCGCGTATCCGGCCCGGTCGGCGGTGGGCGGTACGAACACGCACAGCACCAGCAGGCAGGCCGCCGCCCCCATCAGGCCGATCGCGCCCATCGTGTGCAGGAACTTCAGGAGGCGTCGCACGGCGTTCCAACCCCCATTTGCCCGGGCCTCCGTCTCCCGCGGGCCGCGGCCAAGATAGGGTACGCCCGACGGGCGGGATAGCGCACGCGACACGCCGTCCCGGCCACCCGCACGCAGGCAACGGACGGCGCGCTCGCGGGTTGGCCCGGCATGACGAGCATCGCCATCATGATCGGGACGCCCGCGGGCTCGAAGCTCCTGGCGGCGGCGACCGAGCGGCAGGCCGCCCTCTCGGCCGAGCGGATCATCCTGCGCTGCCCGCGCGCCGCCCTGCCGGTGCCGCTCTGGGTCCAATGCGCCGACTCGGCGATCACCGCCCGGCTCAGCGCCTATCTCGGCGACCTTCAGGCCGAGCTGATCGGCGTCCCCGCAGCCTGAGGCCAGTCGATCCCGTCACGGCCCGTCTCGACCCTCTTGCATGCGCTCGACGCACCGGTAGCCGACGAAGCACATCCGCACGTCACGGGTGGCCTCGAAGGCCGGCCGCGCCGTCAGCTCGATGGTGCAGAAGCCGCCGTCGCGGACGATCCGCTCGTAGGTCATCGCGCCGGTGGTCATCACCACGGCGCCGGCACGGGCGACGAGGGCGGCGGCGTCCGCGCAGGTCAGCGCCCGGGTGTCGGGCCGCGCGCCGCCCGGCGATCCGCTCGGGGCGTAGTCCTGCCCGGTGCCGGGGCCTTCGGCGAGCGCCGGCGTCGCGAGGAGCGCGAGGCCTGCCAGACAGCGTGCGAACGAGGTCATCGAAGCTCCTCATGCCAGGTCCGCCCGTCGCGCTCGATCAGGGCGATGGCGGCGGTGGGGCCCCAGCTGCCGGCGGGGTAGGCGCGCGGCGGTTCCCGGCGGTCGGCCCAGGCCTTGAGCAGGCTGTCGGCCCAGGCCCAGGCGACCTCGACCTCGTCGCGGCGCATGAACAGGGTGGCGTTGCCGCGGACCACGTCCATCAGCAGGCGCTCGTAGGCGTCCGGGTAGCGCTGCTTGAAGGTCTCCTCGAAGGAGATGTCGAGGTTGGTCGGCCGGAGGCGCATGCCGCCGGGGCCGGGATCCTTGGTCATCACCTCGAGCTTCATCCCCTCCTGCGGCTGCAGGCGGATGACGAGGCGGTTCGGCTCGCGCCCGAACGACTCCTCGGGAAAGATCGAGAACGGCGCGGCGCGGAACTGCACCACGATCTCGGAGAGCTTCTGCGGCAGGCGCTTGCCGGTGCGCAGGTAGAACGGCACGCCGGCCCAGCGCCACGACTGAACCTCGACCTTGCAGGCCACGAAGGTCTCGGTGCGGCTGTCGTGCCCGAGCTCGTTGAGGTAGCCCTCCACCGGCTTGCCGTCGACGGCGCCCTGCACGTACTGGCCACGCACCGTCACCTGCTGCACGTCGCCGGCCGTGATCGGTTTCAGGGCGCGCAGCACCTTGAGCTTCTCGTCGCGCACCGAGTTGGCATCGAGGTTGAGCGGGCTCTCCATCGCGGTCAGGCACAGGAGCTGCAGGATGTGGTTCTGCAGCATGTCGCGCAGCGCCCCCGACGTGTCGTAGTAGCCGGCCCGGCCCTCGACGCCGACGGTCTCGGCCACCGTGATCTGGACGTGGTCGATCACGTCCGCCGTCCAAAGCCGGTCGAAGATCGTGTTGGCGAAGCGGAGCGCCAGCAGGTTCTGCACCGTCTCCTTGCCGAGGTAGTGGTCGATCCGGAAGATCTGCTCTTCCGGAAACACCTCGCCGACCGCGTCGTTGATCGCGCGGGCCGACTTGAGGTCCTTGCCGATCGGCTTCTCCAGAACGACGCGGGACTTCTCGCCGACGAGGCCGAACTTGGCGAGGTTCCGGCAGATCGAGCCGTAGAGGTCGGGCGAGGTCGCGAGGTAGAACGGGCGCACCTGGTCGGGCCGCTCGTCGAGCTTGGCCACGAGGTCGGGCCAGCCGTCGTCGCCGGCCCCGTCCACCGCCACGTAGTCGAGGTGGTCGAGGAAGGCGGCGAGCGTCGCCTCGTCGAGGTCGTCGGCCGCCACGAAGCGCTTCAGCGCGTCCCGCGTGCGGGCGCGAAACGCCTCGACCGCAAGTTCCGAGCGCGAGGCGCCGATGATCCGGGAGGTCGGCGGGATCTGGCCGTCCTTGTAGCGGTGGTACAGGGCCGGCAGCAGCTTGCGGGTGGTGAGGTCGCCGGTCGCGCCGAACACGACGTAGTCGAAGGAGGCGACGGGAATGATGGTGGCCAAGGGCTGCTCCCGGTTTGATGCGGCGGCGCGGATGTCCGCCCGCGGACGACTCGCGCGGCCGGCCCGATCCCACCCCGCGGCTTAGGCCTTTGCAATTGCTTCGCCAAGGTTTGGGCGACGGCAGGGCCGGGGGCGTGCGCCGCCGTTAAGCACGTCGCTTAGCGAGATGTTCAAGTCGGGACGGCATTCTCACGCTGCGGCCGGCCATGCGGTCCATCGAAGGCGCCCCGGGAGGTCGGTCCGGCCATGCACCAGGATGACGAGCGGTACGCGCGCGACGCGGATTGGGACGAGCCGCGGCCGCGACGCCGGGGCGTGTTCGGGCGGGCGTTCTCGCTCCTCAAGCTCGCGCTGTTCCTCGCCCCGACGGCGCTGTTCGCCGCGAGCTACCTCGTGACCGATTGCGGATCGCGCGCCGGCGCCGGCCTCGGCCAGCTGTTCAAGGCCGGCGCCTGCGCCCGCGGCGAGATCCTGAACGGCGCCCTGTCGCTCCCCACCGACCTCGCCGCCCTGCGCCGGGCGATGAACTGATTTCGGTCCGCGGCCGGTTTAGCCGCGGCACCGAGCCCCCATGCGCCCTCTTCTGAACGAGCCGACCATGTACGCCCACCCCACCGACGGCGCCGCACCGCGCCCGCTCACCGACGCGGAGCGGGCGCGCACCCGCCTGAACCGAATCGTGGCGCCCGCGCAGAACCCGGACAGCCTGACCCGGCCGGAGACCCAGGCCGCGTCGGCCGCGCCGCGCCGGCCCCGGCACGGCGCGGGCAAGCGCGAGGGCTTCCGCCTCGGCTGGGGAAGCTGGCTGGTGATCGAGATCCTCGTCATCGCCATCGCCGCCGCCGCGTTCCTGGCCTGGCCGCCGACCTCCGCCTGCCGCGAGCAGGAGGCGAAACTCGGCTTCTATGCCGGCGACACCCTCGGCAAATGCATCCGCCGCGGCATCGCCGCCCGCATCGACGACGCCGACCAGCGCCTCAAGATGCTGCTGCGCGGCTCGGGACGGTGACTCAGTCGCGAAACATCCAGCCCCGACGAAACAAGGCGCGCCTCTCGGCAGAGGTGCGCCCTGGAAGTTGGTTCCGGTCTCGTGAAGGAACGGAATTTCGATACGGCGTCGGGCCTGCGCGGACGAGGTCTGGTCGGCGATATACCAGAGGTGTGGCCGTGTCGTCGCATTGTCACATGGGTTAAGCTTCGCCGCCGGAATCGACCGGCCGGTTGCGTCGAGGAGACCACACATGGCGTCCATCGCGGAAGTCGCGGCGACGATGCGCGACGTCGTCACGCCGGGGATGAAGCCGAAGGAGATCCGCGCCGCGATCCGGGAGAAGCACCCGGAGGCAAGCAAGAAGGAGATCGTCCGCGCCGCCTTCTACGCCCTGGCCGAGGCTCCGGCGGGCGCGTTGGCGGACCTGCACGGCTTCGCTCTGTCCGAGCGCGGCGCCGACGAGGAGGCCGACACCGTCGTCCGGGCGCGCAAGCGCAAGCGGAAGAAGCATGCCCCCGCTGCAGCCGAGGTCGCGCCGGCGGCCTGATCGCCGGGCGCCGCCCTCACGCCAGCAGGTAGGTCAGCAGCGCGCGCAGCTGCGCCGGCTTGATCGGCTTGTGCATGAGTTCTGCGCCCAGGCGCGCCGCCTCCGCCGCGATCTCGGGGGCGTGGTCCGCGGTGGTGACGATCACCGGCAGCGGCGCGGTGCGCCCGGCCTTGAGCGCGACGGCGACGTCGAGGCCGCAGGCGCCGTCGTCGAGGTGGTAGTCGAGGATCAGGATGTCGGGCTCGAGGCCGCCCGCGCGCAGGGCCGCGTTGACGCCGGCCAGGTCGCGGAAGGTGGCGACCTCGGCGTCCCAGGTCTGGAGCAGACGCGTGAGCGCGTCGGCGGTGGCGGCGTCGTTCTCGACGACGACGACGCGGGCGCCCGAGAGCGGCGTCGCCACCGGCAGCCGGCGCGTCTCGGCCTCCGCCCCGGCCGGCGCGTCGCTCTCCGGCACGGTGAGCGACACCCGCGTGCCGTGACCGGGGCGGGAGGCGAGTGCCAGCGGGTGGTCGAGGGCCAGCGCCATGCGGCGCACGATCGACAGCCCCAGGCCGAGACCCGGGCCGTCGGCTTCGGCTCCACCGGAATCGCCCGCGGCGGCGCTGCCGCGGTAGAACTCGTCGAACACCAGCGCGTGCTCGTCGGCGGCGATGCCGCAGCCGGAATCCATCACGTCGATCCGCACGGCGCCGGCGCGGCGGCGGGCGACCAGGGCGACGCCGCCGGAGGCGGTGTAGCGGATCGCGTTGGAGAGCAGGTTCTGCAGGATGCGCCGCAGCAGCAGGCCGTCGCTCGACACCGCCAGGTCCGGGCTGCGCACCAGCAGGCGCAGGTCCTTGCGCGCGGCGAACGGCGTGAAGCTCGCCGCCAGCCCGGCCAGCAGGTCGGGCAGCGCGACCGGCCGCACCTGCGGGCGGACGATGCCGGCATCGAGCTTGGAGATGTCGAGCAGGGTCTTGATCAGGTCCTCGATGGTCTGCAGCCCGCGCTCGACCTGCGCCCCGATCAGGCTCGCCTCCGGCCCGAGCGGCAGGTCGGCGAGCGCCGAGATCGAGAGCCGGGCGGCGTTCAGCGGCTGCAGCAGGTCGTGGCTCGCGGCGGCGAGGAACCGGGTCTTGGAGCGGTTGGCGGTCTCGGCCTCGTCCTTGGCCGCCGCCAGCGCCTCGTTCGAGCGCTCCAGGCGGTGCATCAGCGCCGTCATCTCCTCGGTGCGGGTGCGGATGCGCCCCTCGAGGGTGATCGCGGTCTGGAACAGGGCGTAGGCGCCGCCGCGCTGGTCGGTGCTGCGCTCGACATGGGCCATCAGCGCGGCGTTGATCCGCTCGAGCTTGGCGATGCGCCGGCGCAGGGACGCCTCGCCCTCCAGCCCGGGCGCGTGCAGGGTCATGGGGTCGCCGGAGGGGCCGGCGGCGCGTCGGCCGGCCTCATCACATCAGCCGGTCGCTTGCCGATGGCGATGCCGGTCAGGGTCTGGTTGAGGTGCATCGCCCGGTACTGCTCGCCGTAGGTCTCGAAGCCGACCATGTCGTAGCGGCGGTAGAGGTCGGCGATGCCCTGGCGCACCTGCCGGCTCTCGGCGTCGAGGCGGCGCAGCACGCACTCGAAGCCGATGATCAGGTCGACGCCGCCGAGCGCCAGATCGAGCCGGGCGAGCTCGGCCCGGGTCGTGGCGACGATGTCGCGCGGTTCGGCGAGCGTCAGCACCACGCCCTCGTCGATCGCGCAGAAGAAGCTGAGGGAGCCGTCGGCGTTGAGCCGCCGGATCGAGCGGCAGAAGTACTCGCCGCCGACCTTCACCGCGAGCGGGTAGGCGGCAAAGCTCATCGGTGTCAGCCGCTCGGGGTCGAGCCCCACCGCCATGGCGTATTCGCGCGCGGCCGGCTCCGCGTTCAGCTCGTAGACGGTGCGGGCCTCGCCGTTCGAGGCGGTCACCACGAACTTGACGTCGGTCGGCTCGAAGTTGTCGCTCTTGAAGATCTGCACCGGGAAGTCGCTCTCGACGAGCAGCAGCACGGCGGCGTTGCGGTGGATCGCGCCGCCATGCAGCAGCACCGCGTCGCGGAAGGTGAGGCCGTCGCCAGCCGAGCCGCCGACGAGGGGGATGCCCTCCAGGGCCCAGGTGATGGCCGAGACCACTGTCTCCTCGGCGTTGGTCATCCCGTCGATCAGCGAGAGCGCGAAGCACTGGGTCGGCTGGGTGTGGTCGGGCCCCTGCGGCTCCAACCGGCGGCGCAGGGCCCGCACCGCGCCCGCGGTGCGCTCGACGTCGAGGTGGTCGATCGCGTCGAGCACCGTCGAGACGATGCGGAAGCCGTCGGCCGGGAACGCGATCGCCACCAGGCCGCGGTCGAGCCCGCCGGCCGGGGCGATCCCGCCCGACATGGTGCAGCCGGCGATCTCGGCCCGCGGAAACGCCTCGGCAAGCCGGCGGTTCAGGGTCTCGGGATCGTAGTCGGGGGAGAAGAACACCAGGAGCTGCGCCACCCCGGCGCCGAACGCCCGCGCGATCTCGGCCACGGCCTCGCCGGCGGAGCCGCGCTCCGTCCAGGCCGTCCTGATGCCGCACAGATGCGTGCGCACCTGCGTTCCGTCCGCCACGTCCCGCTCCCGATCGTCGTCCGCCCCCGGTTGATCCGCGGGTTGTTGAGGTGCGCGAGTATGTGGCGCGCCATCGAAACCTGCAACGGGGCCGGAAACCCCGAGCCGCCGCTTGGGGATGTTCGAGACGGGGTCCTTCGGCCCGCGGCGCACCGACGCCCGAGCTACGTGTTCGTGATCGATCGGGCGCCGCCGGCCTGCGCCTCCCGAAGCAGGACCAGCGATGCCGCCTTCGCCTGGCGGCAGAGCGAGCGGACCTGCTCCAAGTCTTGCCGGAACACCTCCAGCCCCTCGCCGACCACGCGCTGCTCGTGGATGCCCTCCAGCGCCCGGCAGGCATCGGACAACGCCGTGAAGCCGAGCATGCCGGTCGAGCTGGTGAGCGTATGTGCTTCGAAGCGAAGCTGGTCGCGTTCCTCCGCCGAGGCATCGCCGCCGAGGAAGCTCGCGCCCAACTCGTCGGCCAGCGCCTCCAGCAGGCCGGCCAACCGCTCGGGCCTGACCTGCGCCGACATCGCGTCGTAGGTCTGCTGATCGGGCAGGCCGGCACGAAGCCCGGCAACGCTCAGATCGGACGGCGCGGTTCCGGCGTTCCAAGCCAGCCACTTGTCGATCAGGCGGTAGAGCGCCGCCCGCTCGAACGGCTTGCCGATGTGGTCGTCCATGCCGGCCGCGCGGAAGGCCTCGATTTGGTCCGTCAGCACGTTGGCGGTCATGGCGACGATCGGCACGGTCGCGGCGTGGGTGCCGAGGGCGCGAATGCGGCGCGTGGCGGTCAGCCCGTCCATGCCGGCCATCTGCACGTCCATCAGCACGAGGTCGTAACGGCTCCGCTCCACTGCCCGGATCGCCGCCTCGCCGTCGTCGACCACGTCGACCGTGTGGCCCCCGACCTCGAGGACGGCGCGCGCCAGCTCCTGGTTGATCGCGTTGTCCTCGACGAGGAGCAGGTGGCCCGAGCGCCGCGCCGCCGGAGCCTGCGTGACGAGGGCGATGCTGCGCGCCACCGTCCCGTGCGGCAGCACCACCGAGAACCAGAACGTGGCGCCGACGCCCTCGTCGGACAGGACGCCGATCTCGCCGCCCATCAGGTCGATGAGCTGCCGGCTGATGGCGAGGCCGAGGCCGGTGCCGCCGAAATCCCGCCCGATCGAGCCGTCCACCTGCGAGAAGCGCCGGAACAGGCGGTCCTGCTTGTCCCGGGCGATGCCGATGCCGGTGTCGGCCACGCTGAAGCGCAGGCGCTCGCCGGCCTCGGTCGCGCCGCCGTGCTGGACGCTCAGGGTGACGGAGCCGCGCGCCGTGAACTTGATCGCGTTGTTGAGCAGGTTGAGCAGCACCTGCCGCAGCCGCCCCTCGTCGCCCACCAAGCCCTTGGGCAGGGCCGGATCGATCACCGCCCGGACCTCCAGGCCCTTCCCGGCGGCGGCGCCGCGCACGATCGCGAGGCTGTTGTAGACCAGCGCACGCGGGTCGAAGGCCTGCCGGTCGAGGGCGACGGCGCCGGCCTCGACCTTGGAGAAGTCGAGGATGTCGTTGACCACCATGAGCAGGGACGCGCTCGACGTGCGCACCAGCTCGGCCTGGCGCTGCAGGTCCTGGGGCAGGCGGCCGGAGGCGACCATCAGGTCGGTGAAGCCGATGATGGCGTTGAGCGGCGTGCGGATCTCGTGGCTCATCGCGGCGAGGAAGTCGGTCTTGGCCGCGCTCGCGCGTTCCGCCGACGCCTTGGCGTCGGCAAGGGCCTCTCCTTGCGCGCGGCGCTCCGAGACGTCGCGGAAGGTGGCGACGATCGTCGGCTCGCCGGCCTGGGCGTCCGGGATGCGCCGGAACACGCCCTCGACCCAGATCCAGCCGCGCGCCTTGTTCCGCGCCCGGTACTCGCACGTCGCCTCCGCCTGGCCGCGGGACAGCATGCGCGTCGCCGCGTAGAGCAGGCCGAGGTCGTCGGGGTGGACGTAGTCGGCGAGCCGCATCGCGCCGAGCTCTTCGGGCGCGTAGCCGAGGAGGCGCTCGGAGGCCGGCGAGATGTACGAGCGCCGGCCGTCGTCGTGGCCGAGGATGATCAGCTCGCCGGTGTTCTCCGCCAGCAGGCGGAAACGGTGCTCGCTCGCGCGGATGCGCTGCTCTGCCTCCACCCGGGCGGTGATGTTCCGGGTCGAGGCGACGCAGCCGAGGGGTCGGCCCGCGGCGTCTTGGACCAGGCGGTAGCCGACCTCGACCCAGACGTAGTCCCCGTCCTTGCGGCGGTAGCGCTGGCGCTTCAGCGCCTCGGTCCGCCGGCCGTCTCCGAGCTCCGCGAGCAGGGCGGCGACCGCGGGCCGGTCCTCGGGGTGCACCATGTCGATCGGTTTCGTCCCGATCAGCTCCTCGGGCTCGTAGCCGAGGAGCCCGCGCGAGGCGGGCGAGACGTAGCGGCGGGTGGTGTCGAGGTCGACCTGGACGATCATGTCGCTGGTGTGGTCGGCCAGCAGCCTGTAGCGCGCCTCGCTGTCGATCACGGCGCGCTCGGTCTGGCGCAGGTCGGTCACGTCCATGACGGTCCCGAACACCGCCGTCGTGGCCCCGGCCGCGTCCTGCTCGCACAGGCCGCGGCAGACGATGTCGCGGAAGCGGCCGTCGGACGTGACGATGCGGGCAGCGAAGGAGAAGCTTTGGCCGGTCTCGACCGCGTCCGCGACGTGGCGCGCGACGGCCTCGCGGTCGTCCGGGTGGTAGAAAGCGAGCGCAGCTTCGAGAGAGGGTGGCCCGGCTTCCGGGTCGCGGCCATGGATGCGGAACACCTCGTCGGACCAGAACAGGGCGTTTCCGGGCAGCTCGATGCGCCAGTGGCCGATATGGGCGATCTGCGCGGCGAGGCTCAGCAGGCGGTTGGCCTCCTGCGCCCGGCCCTCGGCCTGGCGGGCGACGCCCTCCTTCTCGGCCAGGGTCGCGTTGGTCCGCGCCAGCGCCGCCCGCTGCCGGCTGCCGCGCTCCAAGCCACGCATTAGAACGAGGATCACGGCCAGCAGCACGGCCGTCACGATGGCGCCGGCGACCTGGGCGTGCAGCCGCTCGGCGGCCAGCGGAGCCATCACCGCGTCGAGGGATTTGCCGACGTTGACGATGAGCGGCAGCGTCCCGACCGAGCGATAGCCGTAGATGCGGGTGACGTGATCGTAGGGACTCGCCATCCGGAACGAGTCCGAGGTCTTTTGTTGAAATTGTTGGAAGTATTTGCTGGGCAGGTCGAGGGTGCGGGTATCCAGCTCGTACATGCCCGCTGTCTGTGGCGCGCGGGCGCGCACGAAGCCGTCGTTGCCAACGAGGGCGATGCTGCCCTGGGGGCCGAGGTCGAAGGCCTTGAACTGGCCGGCCAGGTAATCGGGATCGATCGAGGTGACGATGACGCCGGCGAAGCGTCCGTCGGGGTGGGCGAGCCGCCGCGCCACCTGCATCACGTAGGCGCCGGTGATCCGACCCTTCATCGTGCGATCGATGTAGAGGCCCTGGTCCGGGTTCGCGGCCAGCGCCTGGAAGTACGCCCGGTCGCGGACGTTGATGCGCGGCGAGCCCGCCGGCAGCGGCGTGCGCGCATAGAGAAGGTCCCCGTGCTCGTCGAACAGGGTCATCTGGTGGACGACGTGCTCGAGGGAGGTCGCGCGCCGGAGCCAGGCGTGGAAGTCGAACGTCTTGGGGTCGCGGAAGAAGTCGTCGGCGATGAAGCCCATGACTTGGTCGACGCCGACGAGGAGCCGCTCGACGTGCTGCTCGACCCCGACCGACAGGTTGACCACGTCGCGGGTCGCCTGCTCCCGGGCGGTCTGCTCGCGCAGGTGCAGGTGGTACGACAGGCCGACCCACACGACGGCGATCGTGAGCAGGCCCGCCACGAGGACGGGGATCTGGAAGGCGTCCGTCGCGGGGCGCTTGGTCGGGACGGTGACATCGGGCTGCGCCCGATGCGACGAGGTTGACATAAGGCGGTCCGAGATCGAGCAAATCGGCACCCGCCCGTTCGAAGCCCGGTCGTGCCGGCTCCGCGTTCGGGTGCTCGCGCGAACAAACGGAGTGCGGTCGGCGAAATCCAATCACGTCCCGAAGACCCGCCGCGATCGCAGGCCGATGTTGCAGGCGAGGAACACGTCCGCGCCGCACCCGTGACGGCCCGGATCGGGCTGGCGGAGATCCGCCGCGTCTCACCATCCGCCGTCCGTAGGGGCGCACCCCGGGACTTGGCCGAAGGGGGCGAATGTGCAACGCCTGATTGGCGGCGGCGGCTATCCTGCGGCCGGCCGGGCGGACGAAGCCATGGAACTCCTGATCGTCGACGACCACCCGCTGTTCCGCGAGGCGCTCGCCAGCACGATCGGGCTGTCCTACCCGGAGGCGGTCCTGCACGAGGCCGACGGGATCGCGGCGGCCTGCGCCGCGCTCGCTGCCCACCGCGGCATCGAGCTGACGCTCCTCGACCTGTCGATGCAGGGCGTCTCGGGCTTCGACGGCCTCGTCACCATCCGCGCCCGCTTCCCCCGCGTGCCGATCCTGGTGGTCTCGGGCCACGAGGATCGGCGCATCATGCGCGAGGCGTTGCACCATGGCGCCGCCGGCTTCGTGCCGAAGGCGGTCGACAAGGCGACGCTGACGCGGGCGATCCGGGACGTGCTCTCCGGCGCGCTCTCGATTCCCGCCGGCCTCACCGAGACGAGCCCGCCCGCCCGCGGCGCGGGCCGCAAGGCGCCGTTGGCCGAGCGCGTCGCCCGGCTGACGCCGCAGCAGGTGCGGGTGCTGGTGATGATCCGCCAGGGCAAGCTCAACAAGCAGATCGCCCACGAACTCCAAGTCGGCGATTCGACCGTGAAGGCTCACGTTTCCGAGATCTTGCGCAAGCTCGAGGTGATCAGCCGCACGCAGATCGTGATCGACACCGCGGCGTTGGATTTCGACCGCCCACAGGACACCCACGCGGGCTGAGAGGCGGCATTATCCTGCAACCGGCACCGGGATTTGCTGCGCGAGGCAGCAACGCCCAGCATTCGATTTAACATTTGCGAAATTCGCTCGTGCTCGACTGGTCCTTCGCCGGCCGCGCGAACTCTTGCCGGCTTCGAGCCCGGACGCGACCTTCGACTCGACGACCGGACCGCCCAGCGCGTCCAACGGTTGCCTCGCGGAGGCGACGCCCCATCTTTCCGGCGTGGGCGGCTTCAGCGAACAGGATCGACCGTGACCGTTTCTCCGACCATCCGCCTCCGGGCGCCCGCCCGCATGGGTGTCCTCGTGGGCGTCCTCGCCCTCCTGCCGGCGCTCGGCCACGCGCAGGAGATGCCGCGCATCGACAGGGCCCACAACGCCTTCCTGATCCACGGCAACTTCTGCGGCCCGGGCAACCGCGGGCCGAACCACCCGCCGGTGGACGCCCTCGACCTCGCCTGCGCCCACCACGACGCCTGCACGCCGGACCGCGCCTCCGGCCGGCTGGCGCACTGCGCCTGCAACGACCGCCTGCGCGAGGAGGCCGGCCTCGTCGCCCGCGATCCGCGCACGCCGCGCCCGGTGCGCGACACCGCGCAGTTCATCTCCGACGGCGCCGACCTGTTGCCCTGCGACGACTGACGGCCCCCGGCCCGGTTGCCCCGCCGGGCCGCCTCAGGTGTGCGCGAAGATGTCGACCTCGGGCCAGCCGTCGAGGTCGAGCCGCGCGCGGGTCGGCAGGAAGGCGAAGCAGGCCTCGGCCAGGTCCGCCCGGTTTTCGCGGGCCAGCATCCGGTTCAGCCGGTCGCGCGCCGCATGAAGGTGGAGCACGTCGGACGCCGCGTACTCCACCTGCGCCGGCGTGAGCGTGTCGGCGCCCCAATCCGAGGATTGCTGCGCCTTCGACAGATCGACGCCGACGCATTCGCGGACCACGTCCTTGAGCCCGTGCCGGTCGGTGTAGGTGCGCGCGAGCTTCGAGGCGATCTTGGTGCAGTAGACCGGCGCCGGCATCACCCCGAGCGCCCGGTACAACACCGCCAGGTCGAACCGCGCATAGTGGAAGATCTTCTGGACGCCTGCGTCGGCGAGGACGGATTTCAGAACCTCCGGCACCGGCCCATCGCGAAAAATCTGCACCACGTCGGCCGAGCCGTCCCCCTTCGAGACCTGCACGACGCAGAGCCGGTCGCGATGCGGGTTGAGCCCCAGCGTCTCGGTGTCGACGGCGATCGCCGCCCCCGGATCGTACCCGGCCGGCAAGTCGCCGCGATGCAGACGGATCGTGTGGCTCGGCATGTTCTTGGATCTTGTTCTTGGATCTTGACGGTGGGAGAATTTTTGGCGGGTATCACCCTGGCTGGTGGGGGACAAGGTTGGGGCGCGACAGCGCTGTTTCGATGGGTTTGAACGACTGCTGGCGATCTCGCGACGCTCGCGATAGCTCACACGGATGTTCTGGAAGCGCTCGACGCGCCGTGTGATCTCGTGGTCCGAAACCGGCCCCACGTACTTCTGAGTTTCCTTCCCCTTCTTGGCGCCGTCCGGGTCACGCGCGTAGCCGAGGTAATACCAGTATTCCTGGCCGCGGCGGTCGCTCTTGGCGAAGCGCCCGTTCTCCGGATATGCGGCGTCGAAATCCGCATCGAATGCCTTCGCGATCAGGTCGGCGAAGGCGATCTGCACAGGGCTGGCGTGCGCTTTCATCGGCCTGGAGATGTTGTAAGGTTCCTCGCAAAACCGGTACGACAAAAATCCGCGATGCGCATCTCACGGCCGGGGTCCGATCGTCACCCTGGGGCCAAGTCCGAGGCGATGTCGGCGGACGGCCGCTTTCGAGGGGTGTCGAACGCCACCCTATTCCCGGCGCGCGGCTCAAACACAGCGCGCCGGTCAAACCTGCCAAAAAATCACTTCTGCTTGGCGATGACCTTGTCCTTGATGCCGTCGTAGACCGACTGCGAGAGGATCTTCTTCTGCACGAGGTCGTCCTTGCCCTTGTAGGGGCGGCCCTTGACGATCGCGGCCGAGCGGGCGGCGCCGATGCCGGGGAGCGCGTCGAGCTCGGCGGCGGAGGCGCTGTTGAGGTCGAGGAGGGCGCCCTTGGCGGCGTTCGGCGAGCCGGCGACGGGGGCCGAGGGCTTGACCGGGGCGG
>NZ_VRVF01000091.1:0-16957 GCF_008040045.1 Methylobacterium sp. WL8
CGCGCAGGGCCATGATCTCGTCGGTCATCGGGGGTCTCTCGGGTTCGGGGTTGGTCGTCGCAACCCGACCCTACCCGGCAACCGCCGATGACCACCCCTCAGCTACACCACCGCCTGGGACACGACCCAAGTAGGTCCGGGGTGTCCGAGTCGTCGCCCGAAAAGCCGACAATCTCGTCGGCAAAAGTCATATAGCCTTTGTCCCAGAAACCTTGATCAAGATTTTCCTGCTTGCGCACGAGCAGAAGCGGGGCTTGAAAAGCCCGCTCCGACCGCACGTCCGAAATTGGCACACGCGGCGCGGTCTTCACCTTGGCACTATTGATTCCATGCGGACCGATTGCGTCGGGGGGCATCATCGGCTTGCCCCAAATATGGTCATGCGAATTCTTGTGAATGCGATTGCCGCGCATGAAGCCTTGGCCGCGTTCCCAGCCTTTTACCTGGGCAAAGGTACCAAGCGTTCGCATCTCCGCCAGCCGCCGCACCAGATCCACCACACGCTGTGTGCCGAGCAATCCCGCGCGCCACGTGCGATAGTCCGCCAGATCCTCACCGCGCGCTATCCAATGCATGTCATAGTAGTCGATGTCGAAACTCTGCTCGGCATCCGCCTTGCCGCTGCGCCGAAAAATCGCGTGAAGAATTTTGCGCGTGCCCTCGGGCTCACCCGCCAGCGCGACGACGACGACGATCTGCGTGTCGCCACCCCCCTTTGAGAACAGGCCGCGGACTGAAACGAAGTCCAAGATCTCGCGAACGTCCCATTTTCCAAAGATATGTCTGCGTAGCCCTTTTGAGTTGAGATTGTAGAGGAGGCCTGCTGGCTGAATCATGCTAATCACACCGCCGTCTGTGAGCATATCCTGCGCAGAGACGAGAAAGAGATAGGCGAGCTGGTCGTTGGGGAGCTTCTCGGCCAAGTTCTGCCTGAAGGCCTTGGCAGCGCGAACGGCGCCTGGCGTCGACAGCGACGACTTGAATGGCGGATTGCCGATGATCACGCCGACTCGCTTGGCTATTAGGCCCTGCTCGCGTGCCGCGAAGAAGCAGCTTGGATGCAGCGTCGCGCCTTCGAGTTCAGGGAAAAGCCGGACGCTTTTACGGATATGCTCGGGCTCGAGCGCTTCGCACAAAGCGAGGCACAGGCTGAACGCCGCGAGCTTGATAGCTCCGGGCTCCAGGTCAATGCCATGGACACGCGTCAGCAACGCCTTCAGATCTTTGACCTTCGGTCGCGCCCAAGCGTTTCGCATCCGCCAGTGCAGGACGAGCCGCTTATAGGCTTCAACGAGATAGACGGCCGACCCGCATGCTGGGTCGAGGATCACCTCGTCCCGCTCAATCAAGCGGTCGATGCGCTCCCAGCTCAGCGCCTCGTCAAGCATCAATCGGACGAGCGCCGGAGGCGTGTAGATCGAGCTATCCTTGTCTTCCACGAACAGTTGGTAGATGTTGCTGATCAACTCAACTGGAAGGTCCCGGAAAGAATAGAGGCGCCAGAAGCTTCCTTGACCATGCGTGTCATGCAGGCCTTCGATGAGATCGGCAAAGGCGGCGAGCTGCGTGCTCTCGACGAGCTCGGTCCGCAGATCGTCATCCAGTTCGAAAACATGCCCGTTGAAGCGCTTCTCAAGCGCCGCAAGCAGGCGGACCACCGGCTTACCGGCACGCATCACATCGGCAAAAGTCCGTGCGCCAGAATGAAACTGCGCAAAATACTCCGCCTCAAGGGCATTGCGTTCGTCGAGATAGGCGATCAGTAGCGAAAGAATTAGCAATCGGCGCTGCAAACCCTCGCTGAGTAGGGAGCCCGCCTTGATCTTCGTGTAAAGGCCGAAGATATTATCAACGAGATGGCGATGTGCCGAGTCTGTGTCCGACACGAGCTTCGCGCAGACGGCAGGGTCGTCCCATAGGGTTCCGTTGCGCAGCCGTTCGAAGTTCCACCAAGCAGTTGCACGTGCCTCTGCCGTAGCGATATTGGCGACGAGGCTAACAGTATCGTAGGCCTTGTACCTAGGCGCTGTATCCTTCTGATCGAAATCGGCCTTGCTCGCACAGCGGAACAATTCCACTTTGCCCGGTGTCTTGCGGTAGAGCAGCGGTACGCCCCCCCCAGCTCCACAAACGCTTGTGCAAGAGTGCGAACTCGTGGCTCTCGCCAGGGTGATCGCTGACATAGATGAAGGCCTGGGCGACTGGCGCACGATTGTTGCGGCCGGCCTCGAAGAAAACGGAATGCGCCGCATAGCTCTCGGCTTTTTCCATCATTAAATATTGTTCGGGCGCAAGGCTGAGAGCACGGAATTCTTTCACCAGAACCAGCCCGTCGATGCTGCTCTGGGTGTCTCCGTTTGAAAGCTCGATCAGCCAGTTGGCAAAGTTTTCCGCCCTCACTTACGCTCCCACGCAGGCGTTTTCTGACGACCCCACGATGGCCCGGCACCATCTTTTAGCGCTGCCCAAAGCTCCGTATGCCATGGCATATGCGCAGACCTAGCACAACGCGGCCCCGGCGGAGGCACGCCGCCTGATGACACCTCTGCACAGCGTAGCATGCTCGCGTCCCTGGTCGCTTCGACGAACAACAGCGCGCCATGCGGAAGGCGGCGGCACAGGCCTGTCCCGTTCACGCCGTGCTCGGGATCGACGCGCCGATCACCATCGCCTGGGTGGACTGACACCAAATCGCGTCGCGGACCACGCATCGCGATCCGGCCCCCGCGACGGCGGGGCGGCCGCTATCCGCCGGACCTCATAGGGTCCGACTTATGAAACTGGATATGAAACGTGATGTGAGATTGGATGTGTCATTGAATGTGGAATTGGGTATGTCATTCGGACCAAAACGCTGTCCGGACTCTCCGTGGAGACGGCGTGCCGGCCGGCCCGGACGGCGGCCGAGCGAAGCCGGCATCCGCGTCGCCGATCGCCGCATTGCGAAGCGATCCGTCGGGTTTGGCGGGCGGCGGGCGGTGCGGTGCAACCGTTCCGCATCGGAACCCGGCGTGGCCCTCACGCCTCCCGCGGCGGCGGGGCGGCGACCAGGGCCTCCAGGCCTTCCGCCTTCATCGCCGCCACGTCTCCGGCAAAAACCTCCATCACCGCGCCGCGGATCGCCGCCTGGCGGTCGGGCTGGGTGACGCGGGTGCCGGTGAGGTCGGTCACGTAGAACACGTCCACCGCCCGCTCGCCGAAGGTCGCCACGTGGGCCGAGGTGATGTTGAGGTTCAGGCGGTTCAGCGCCGTGGTCAGCTCGTAGAGCAGGCCCGGCCGGTCGAGGCCGGTGACCTCGACCACGGTCTCGCGGCTCGACAGCGCGTTGTCGATCGCCACGTCGGGGGGGACCAGGAAGGTCTTGGCCCGGCCGGTGGAGGGCGGGTGCTTGTCGGCCACCAGCTCGGCGATCTTGATCTCGCCCTTGAGCGAGCGCTCGATCGAGGCGGTGATGCGCCGGCCGCGGCGCATCTCGTCCTCGTCGCGCTCGAAGGCGCGGGAGATGAAGATCGAATCGAGGGCGAAGCCGTCGCTCGTGGTGTAGGCCTGGGCGTCGACGATGTTGCCGCCGGACGCCGCGCAGGCCCCCGTGACGATGGCCAGCAGCCGCGGGTGGTCGGGGGAATACACCGTCAGCTCGGTGACGCCGCGGACCGGATCGGTCTCGACGTCGGTGGCGCTGGTGCGGCCGGCCTCGGTCGCCTGGCGGATGAAGCCGGCGTTCTTGAATTGGCGCACCCCGTCGACCTTCAGCCAGTAGGCCTGGGTGTGGCGCGCGGCGTAGGCGTCGAACGTGTCCGACGACCAGTCGGGCAGCTGCTCGCGCAGGGACATCTGGATCAGGCGGACCCGGTCGGTGCGGGCGATCTCGGAGTGGCCGCCCGAGAGCACCACCTCGGTCTCGTCGTAGAGGGTGCGGATCAGCGTGCCCTTCCACGCGGTCCAGACGCCGGGGCCGACGGCGGTGATGTCGGCCACCGTCAGGATCGTCAGCAGGCGCAGGCGCTCCAGCGTCTGCACCACGGCTGCGAACTTCTCGATGGTCTTCGGGTCCGAGAGGTCGCGGCTCTGGGCGGTCATCGACATCAGCAGGTGGTGCTCGACGAGCCAGGCCACCGTCTCGGTCTCGGCCTGGGTCAGGCCGAAGCGCGGGCACAGCTTCTGCGCGATCGCCGCGCCGGCGATGGAGTGGTCCTCGGGCCGGCCCTTGGCGATGTCGTGGAGCAGGATCGCCACGTAGAGCGCGCGGCGGTTGTGGATCGCGCCGACCAGCCGCGAGACCAGGGGGAACGGCTCGTCCCCGCGGCCGGAATCGATCGCGGCCAGCACGCCGAGCGAGCGCAGCAGGTGCTCGTCCACCGTGAAGTGGTGGTACATGTTGAACTGCATCATCGCCACGATCCGCCCGAAATCCGGGATGAAGCGGCCGAGCACCCCGGCCTCGTTCATCTGCCGCAGCACCGATTCCGGCGAGTTCCGCGAGGTCAGGATCTCGAGGAAGAGCCGGTTGGCCTCCTCGTCGGCGCGCAGTGCGTGGCCGATCAGGCGTAAGGAGCGGTTGGCCAGCCGCTTGGCGTCCGGGTGGATCGCGAGGTTGTGCCGGTCGGCGAGCCAGAACAGCCGCAGGAGGTTCACCGGGTCGCGCTCGAACGCGTCCTCGGCGCGCACGTTGACCCGGCCGTGATCGAGCCAGAAATCCTCCGCCTCGATCGCGGTGGCGCGGAACCGGTCGCGGAACTTGCCGATCCAGCGGTCGAGCACCGGCGTGCGCTTGGCGTGGCGCGCCTCGAGCTCGGCGCAGACGATGGCGGTGAGGTCGCCCACGTCCTTGGCAATCAGGAAGTAGGCCTTCATGAAGCGCTCGACGCCCGACAGGCCGCCGCGCGGCCCGAAGCCGAGCCGCTCGGCGATCTTCGGTTGCAGCCCGAAGGACAGCCGCTCCTCCGAGCGCCGCGTGACGAAGTGCAGGTGGCAACGCACCCGCCACAGGAACTCGTCGCAGCGCTCGAACAGGCGGTACTCCTCCGCCGTGAACAGGCCGGCGGCCACGAGCTCGACCTGGTCGCGCACCCGGTAGGTGTACTTGGCGATCCAGAACAGGGTGTTGAGGTCGCGCAGGCCCCCCTTGCCGTCCTTGACGTTGGGCTCGACGAGATAGCGCGACGAGCCCGCCTTCGTGATGCGGCCGTCGCGCTCGCGCAGCTTCGCCTCGACGAACTCGTGGGCGGTGCCCATCACCAACTCGGCGTCGAAGCGCGTCACCAGCTCCTCGAACAGCACCCGCGAGCCGAACAGGTAGCGCGCCTCCAGGAGCGCCGTGCGGATCGTCATGTCCGCCTTCGCCTCGCGCAGGCACTCCTCGACCGAGCGGGTGGCGTGGCCGACCTTCAATTTCAGGTCCCACAGCACGTAGAGCATCGCCTCGACGACGCTCTCCGACCACGCGGTCTGCTTGTAGGGCAGCAGGAACAGCAGATCGATGTCCGAGCCCGGCGCCATCGTGCCCCGGCCGTAGCCGCCGGTGGCCACCACCGCGAGCTGCTCGCCGGTGGAGGGGTTGTCGTTCGGGTAGAGCCGCCAGACCACCGCGTCGTGGATCGCGCGCACCACCGCGTCGGTGAGGCTCGACAGCGTGCGGGCGCAACGCATGCCGTCGCGGTCCTTCAGCAGCTGCGCCTCGGCGGCCGCGTGGCCGGCCTCGATCACGCGCTTCAGCTCCGGCACCAGCACGGCGCGGAGCTTCGTCGGCTCACGGGCCTCGCGGTCCAGGGCGTCCAGAACCTTGTCGAGGGCGGCGACGGCGTCGAACATGGGTACCCGTTAGCATGAACTGCTGGTGCTGCCAGCGTGGCGCGCCATGGCACCACCGACACCGGCACTTCGGCGTGGAAGCAGAGACCAGGCCGTCCTTTGAGGCGGATCAATCGTTTGACATAAAGAACGAAGCTGCCTAGCTCGGATCGAACGCCCGATCCGAAAAGGACCTTTTCATGCGCCTCGCCCGCCGCGCGCTCCTCGGTGCCCTCGCGCTCGCCCTGCCCGCCCTCTCGCTGGCGGCCCGCGCCGCCGAGTTGAAGGAGGTGCGCCTCGACTGGGCGACCTACAACCCGGTCGGCCTCGTGCTGAAGGACAAGGGGTTCTTGGAGGAGGCGCTGAAGCCGATGGGCATCACCGTGCGGTGGGTCCAGTCGCTCGGCTCCAACAAGGCGCTGGAATTTCTGAATGCCGGCGCGATCGACTTCGGCTCGTCGGCAGGCGCCGCCGCCCTGGTGGCACGCATCAACGGCAACCCGATCAAGGCGGTCTACGCCTTCTCGCGGCCGGAATGGACGGCGCTCGTCACCCGCAAGGACAGCGGCATCGCGCGGGTCGCCGACCTCAAGGGCAAGCGCATCGCCGTCACCCGCGGCACCGACCCGCACATCTTCCTGATCCGCGCGCTTCAGGGCGCGGGCCTGACCGAGCGCGACGCCAAGCTCGTCCTGCTCCAGCACGCCGACGGCCGCACGGCGCTCGACCGCGGCGACGTCGACGCCTGGGCCGGCCTCGACCCGATGATGGCTGCGGCCGAGATCGAGAACGACGACGTGCTGTTCTTCCGCGACGCCAGCGCCAACACCTGGGGCCTGCTCGACGTACGCGAGGCGTTCGCGAAGGAGAACCCGGAGCTCGTCCGCACGGTGATCGCCGCCTACGAGCGGGCGCGGCTGTTCTCGATCCAGAACCCCGACGCGCTGAAGGCGGCTTTGATTTCCGCGACCAAGCTGCCCGAGCCGGTGATCGCCCGCCAGGTCGCGCGCACCGACCTCTCCGAGCCCGCGCTCGGCAAGGCCCAGGCGGACTCGATCCGCGCGGCCGGCCTCGCCCTGCAGCAGGCCGGCATCATCCCCGCTGGCACCGACGTCCCGGCGGCGGTCGATGGACTGATCGACACGGCCTTCAACCCGACGGCGGCGCGGTAGGCGCAAGCCGCATCGGGGCCGCCCCGATGCGCGTTTCGGCGGTTTGGATTAGGCCACGAACCACGTCGAGGCCCCTTCTCCCATGGGGAGAAGGGCGGGATGAGGGGCGTACCCCATCCGGAGAGGTCACGCCCCTCACCCTGCCCCTCTCCCCTTGGGAGAGGGGACCAGCGCCTCGTCCGACGCCGAACGAACCCTTACATCCGATCGCACGCAATGCGGTCGTGGCCGAGGCGGGGCGCTGAGGCTCAGGCGGTGTTATAGAGCCGCCGATCCTCCAGCCCGCGACGGCCCGATGTTCCACCTTCTCGAGTTCGACGCCCGATGACCGGACCCGCGGCCGCCCCCATGGCGAACGTTGCACCTGTCGTCGCCCCACGGGCCGGACGCGCGTCGCGCTTCGGCTGGGCGGGCCTCGGCCTGTTGCTTCCGCTGATCCTGGCTCTCGGCTGGGAGGCGGCCGTGCGGGCCGGCCTGGCGCAGGGGCGCCTGCTGCCGCCGCCGAGCCGGATCGCGGCGACGTTGTGGGACCTCGCCCGCTCCGGCGACCTGTGGATGCACGTCTCGGCGACGTTGGTTCGCGTCGGCCTCGGCTTCGCGCTCGGGGCGGTGGCGGGGATCGTCGTGGGCGCGCTCACCGCGACCCTTCCGACCCTGCGGCGGCTCGTCGATCCGAGCCTGCAGGCGTTGCGCGCGGTGCCTTCGCTCGCCTGGGTGCCGCTGTTCATCCTGTGGTTCGGCATCCTCGAGACGCCGAAGGTGACGCTGATCGCGGTCGGCGTGTTCTTCCCGGTCTATGTCGGGGTCGCCGGCGCCATCGCCTCGGTCGATCGCAAGCTCGTCGAGGTCGGACGGATCTTCCGCCTGTCGCGGGCGGCGCAGGTGAGGCGCATCCTGCTTCCGGCGGTGCTGCCGGCCACCGTCACGGCGTTGCGCACCGGGCTCGGCCTCGGCTTCCTGTTCGTGGTCGCGGCGGAGCTGATGGGAGCATCCGAGGGTCTTGGCTACCTGCTGATCGACGGGCAGCAATTCTCCAAGCCCGAGCAAATCCTGGCCGCGATCATCGCCTTCGCGGTGGCGGGAAAGCTCGCCGACGCGCTGCTGGTGGCGCTGACGAACCCGCTGGTGCGGTGGCAGGACACGGCGCGCGACGCCTTATAGAAGATCCAGTGCGCGACGTGCTTGGCCATCGCGCAGAACGTCAGTCGCGCTCGGGCTCGTCCGTCTCGACCGGGTCGCGGTCGTGGACTACGCGGGCGTGCCCGGTGACCGGCGGGAACAGCTCGGCCAACCCCGCGGCCACGCCGTAGAGCACCGGATCCGAGCCGGGGCCGGAGTGCGGCGGGTGGAGATCGCTCTTGACCATGGAATCCGTCACCTTGGGCGCCCCGTCCATCCTGTTGCCAGCGCCGACGTAAGCCTGACAGACAGCCCCCCGGCTGCCCCTAGGGTTTGTCAAGTCGGACTTTGGTCCAAGGTTTCATGGGGGCGAAAAGAAATTTCCGCTGTGCTCACCCGTGGTTGCAGGCGAAAACCGATCACCATTGGCGAGCAGGCGTCGGAATGCCGCGCAAACCGGTAGTTTATTGCACGGCACCATCCATGGCTTCGAGATGAGGGGGGCTTGTTGCAGCGCAGCATGACAAATCGGACGCGTTGAAAATGCCTTGATGGATGGCCTCTGCATAGGGAAACGTCCGGTCGGACAGCCGGTTTCGACAGGCGTCCTTTGTCGAACGACCAATCTGCACGATTGAATGCAATCGGCATTTCTGTTCCAGTCGTCCCTTAGAACAGGAACAATCTGGGCAGGAAATCATGCCGCGTTTCGAGCCCTGGGATGGCCAGCGCGCCTCCGGGATCATCGCCGAGCACAGCCATCTGGAGGGCGCCACCCTCCCGATCCTGCACGCGCTGCAGGAGACCTTCGGCTACGTCGACGCCGGCGCCGTGCCGCTGATCGCGGATGCGCTCAATCTGTCGCGGGCCGAGGTCCACGGCTGCATCACTTTCTACCACGACTTCCGCGCACACCCGGCCGGCCGTCACGAGGTGAAGCTGTGCCGCGCGGAGGCGTGCCAGGCCATGGGCTCGGACCGGCTCCACGCCGAGATTCTGTCGCGCCTCGGCACGGGCTGGCATGGCACGACCAGCGACGGCAACGCCACCGTCGAGCCGGTCTACTGCCTCGGCCTGTGCTCGAACGCCCCGGCGGCCCTCGTCGACGGCGAGCCGATCGCGCGGCTCACCGCAGACAGCCTCGAAGCGGCTCTGAGCGAGGCGCGCGCATGAGCACGGCCATGAGCATCACCCTCTACGTCCCCCGCGACGCCGTCGCGCTGGGCCTCGGCGCCAACCGCGTCGCCCGGGCGCTGTTTTCCGGCGCCGAGCGCCGCGGCCTCGACGTGTCGATCGTCCGCACCGGTTCGCGCGGCCTGTTCTGGCTGGAGCCGATGGTCGAGGTCGCGACGCCCGAGGGCCGCGTCGCCTACGGCCCGGTGACGCCCGCCGACGTCGACGCGCTGCTCGATGCCGGCCTCGCGGAGGGCGGCGAGCACCCGCTGCGCCTCGGCGACCCGGAGAAGATCCCGTTCCTGGCCCGCCAGCAGCGGCTCACCTTCCACCGCTGCGGCGTGATCGATCCGGTCTCGGTCGACGACTACAAGGCCCATGGCGGCTATCGCGGCCTCGAGGCCGCGCTTCGGCTCGGCCCCGAGGGCACCGTCGGCGAAGTCCGCGAATCCGGCCTGCGCGGCCGCGGCGGCGCCGGCTTCCCGGCCGGCATCAAGTGGAACACGGTGATGCTGGCGCAGTCGCACCAGAAATACGTGGTCTGCAACGCCGACGAGGGCGATTCCGGCACCTTCGCCGACCGGATGATGATGGAGGGCGACCCCTTCAACCTCATCGAGGGCATGACCATCGCCGCCGTCGCGGTCGGCGCGACCCGGGGCTACATCTACCTGCGTTCGGAATACCCGCAGGCCTTCGCCACGCTGAAGGAGGCGATCGCCAACGGTATCGCGGCGGGCGTGCTCGGCGACGACGTGATGGGCTCCGGCAAGAGCTTCCACCTCGAGGTGCGGCTCGGCGCGGGCGCCTACATCTGCGGCGAGGAGACTTCGCTGCTGGAGAGCCTCGAGGGCAAGCGCGGCATCGTCCGCGCCAAGCCCCCGATCCCGGCGCTGAAGGGCTTCCTCGGCCAGCCGACGCTGGTCAACAACGTGATGACCTTCACGGCCACGCCCTGGATCCTGGAGCACGGCGCCAAGGCCTACGCCGACTACGGCATGGGCCGCTCCCTCGGCACCCTGCCGATCCAGCTCGCAGGCAACGTGAAGCACGGCGGCCTAATCGAGACCGCCTTCGGCATCACGCTGCGCGAAGTCATCGAGGGCTACGGCGGCGGCACCTTCTCCGGCCGTCCGGTGCGGGCGGTACAGGTCGGCGGGCCGCTCGGGGCCTACTTCCCCGACGACCTGCTCGATACGCCCCTCGACTACGAGGCGATGGCGGCCAAGAAGGGCCTGGTCGGCCATGGCGGCATCGTCGTGTTCGACGACACCGTCGACATGGCCAAGCAGGCCCGCTTCGCCTTCGAGTTCTGCGCCACGGAATCCTGCGGCAAGTGCACCCCGTGCCGCATCGGCGCGACCCGCGGCGTCGAGACGATGGACAAGGTCATCGCCGGGATCAGCCCGGAGAAGAACCTCACCGTCATCGCCGACCTCTGCGAGGTCATGACCGACGGTTCGCTTTGCGCCATGGGCGGGCTCACGCCGATGCCCGTGATGAGCGCGATCACCCATTTCCCCGAAGACTTTTCGCGCGCGGGCGACCTGCCCGTCGCGGCGGAATAGGGAGGCGTCCATGGCCCTCATCAAAGAGATCGACTACGGCACCCCGATCCGCGTCAGCGATCAGACGGTGACGCTGAGCATCGACGGCATGGACGTCACCGTCCCGGCCGGAACGTCGGTGATGGCGGCGGCGATGAACGCCGGCACGCAGATCCCGAAACTGTGCGCGACGGATTCGCTGGAGCCGTTCGGCTCCTGCCGCCTCTGCCTCGTGGAGATCGAGGGGCGGCGCGGCACGCCGGCCTCCTGCACCACGCCGGCCGAGAACGGCATGGTCGTGCGGACGCAGACCGACAAGCTCGCCAAGCTCCGCAAGGGCGTGATGGAGCTCTACATCTCCGACCACCCGCTGACCTGCCTGACCTGCGCCGCCAACGGCGACTGCGAGCTGCAGGACATGGCCGGCGTCGTCGGCCTGCGCGACGTGCGCTACGGCTACGACGGCGACAACCACGTCGTGCCGACGGCGGAAAAGTACCTGCCGAAGGACGAGTCGAACCCGTACTTCACCTACGACCCGTCGAAGTGCATCGTCTGCAACCGCTGCGTCCGCGCCTGCGAGGAGGTGCAGGGCACCTTCGCGCTCACCATCGAGGGCCGCGGCTTCGACAGCCGTGTCGCCGCCGGCAACACCAACTTCATGGAATCCGAGTGCGTGTCCTGCGGCGCCTGCGTCCAGGCCTGCCCGACCGCGACGCTCCAAGAGAAGTCGATCCACGAGCACGGCCAGCCCGAGCATTCGGAGGTGACCACCTGCGCCTATTGCGGCGTCGGCTGCTCGTTCAAGGCGGAGATGCAGGGCACCAAGATCATCCGCATGGTGCCCTACAAGGGCGGCAAGGCCAACGAGGGCCATAGCTGCGTCAAGGGCCGCTTCGCCTACGGCTACGCCACCCACAAGGACCGCATCACAAAACCGATGATCCGCGAGAAGATCACGGATCCCTGGCGCGAGGTGTCGTGGGAGGAGGCGATCGACCGCGCGGCCTCCGAGTTCAAGCGCATCCAGGCGACCTACGGCAAGGACTCGGTCGGCGGCATCACCTCGTCGCGCTGCACAAACGAGGAGGCCTACCTCGTCCAGAAGCTCGTGCGCGCCGCCTTCGGCAACAACAACGTCGACACCTGCGCCCGCGTCTGCCACTCGCCGACCGGCTACGGCCTGATGTCGACGCTCGGCACCTCGGCCGGCACCCAGGACTTCAAGTCGGTCGAGCAGTCCGACGTGATCCTGGTGATCGGCGCCAACCCGACCGACGGCCACCCGGTCTTCGGCTCGCGGATGAAGCGGCGCCTGCGCGAGGGCGCCAAGCTCATCGTCGCCGACCCGCGCAAGATCGACCTGGTGAAGTCGCCCCACATCAAGGCGACGCACCACCTGCCGCTGAAGCCCGGCTCCAACGTCGCCTTCATCAACTCCATGGCGCACGTGATCGTCACCGAGGGGCTGATCGACGAAGCCTACGTGCGCGAGCGCTGCGACCTCGCAGAGTTCGAGTCCTGGGCCCGCTTCATCGCCGACGAGCGCCACTCGCCGGAGGCGCAGGCGCAGTACACCGGCATCGACCCGGCCGAGCTCCGCGCCGCCGCCCGGCTCTACGCCACCGGCGGCAACGCCGGCATCTACTACGGCCTCGGCGTCACCGAGCACAGCCAGGGCTCGACCATGGTGATGGGCATGGCCAACATCGCCATGGCCACCGGCAACATCGGCAAGCTCGGCGCCGGCGTGAACCCGCTGCGCGGCCAGAACAACGTCCAAGGCTCGTGCGACATGGGCTCGTTCCCGCACGAGCTGCCGGGCTACCGCCACGTCTCGGACGACGCCACCCGCGAGAGCTTCGAGGCGCTCTGGGGGGCCAAGCTCGACAACGCGCCGGGCCTGCGCATCACCAACATGCTCGATGAGGCCGTCGATGGCGGCTTCAAGGGCATGTACATCCAGGGCGAGGACATCGCCCAGTCGGACCCGGACACCCACCACGTCACGTCCGGCTTGATGGCGATGGAGTGCATCGTCATCCAGGACCTGTTCCTGAACGAGACCGCCAAGTACGCCCACGTCTTCCTGCCCGGCGCCTCGTTCCTGGAGAAGGACGGCACATTCACCAACGCCGAGCGCCGCATCAGCCGCGTGCGCAAGGTGATGCCGCCGATGGGCGGCTACGGCGACTGGGAGGGCACGATCCTGCTCTCCAAGGCGCTCGGCTACGAGATGAACTACAGCCACCCGTCCGAGATCATGGACGAGATCGCCTCGCTCACCCCGAGCTTCGCCGGCGTCTCCTTCGCCAAGCTCGACGAGCTCGGCTCGGTGCAGTGGCCCTGCAACGACAAGGCGCCGATGGGCACGCCGATGATGCACGTCGACCGGTTCGTGCGGGGCCTCGGCCGCTTCATGATCACCGAGTTCGTCGCCACCGAGGAGCGCACGGGGGCGAAGTTCCCGCTCATCCTCACCACCGGCCGGATCCTGTCGCAGTACAACGTCGGCGCACAGACGCGCCGCACCGAGAACTCGCGCTGGCACGAGGAGGACGTGCTGGAGATCCATCCGTTCGACGCCGAGGTCCGCGGCGTCGTCGACGGCGACCTGGTCTCGCTGGAGAGTCGGTCCGGCGACATCGCGCTCAAGGCCAAGATCACCGAGCGGATGCAGCCGGGCGTGGTCTACACCACCTTCCACCACGCCAAGACCGGCGCCAACGTCATCACCACCGACTTCTCGGATTGGGCGACCAACTGCCCCGAGTACAAGGTGACGGCGGTGCAGGTGCGGCGCACCAACCGTCCCTCGGATTGGCAGGCGAAGTTCTACGAGGAGGACTTCTCGCTGACCCGCATCGCGCAGGCGGCGGCGGAGTAGGAAGGCGACGCGCACCCTCTCCCCCTGGGAGGCGGGACCCGCGATCGGTTCGGGCCGCGATGTGTCCAGAAGGTTTTTGAAGGTCTGTCGATGAGCGCGCTGACGAGCGACGAGAAGCTGGTGCGGATGGCCAACCAGATCGCCTCCTTCTTCCGGTCCTATCCGGACGAGGAGGCGGTGACCGGCATCCACAACCACGTGATCGCCTTCTGGACGCCGAAGATGGTGGCGAGCCTCACCGCCTGCCTGCCGGCCATGGGCGAGCGCGTCGACCCGCTCGTGGTGCGCGCGATGCGCGAGGGCCGGACCGAGGCCGAGAGCCCGGTGCGCGCCGCCACCCGCGACCCGCAGAAGCTCGGCGAAGGTGCGAGCGACGCCGGTTGACGGGCCTGCACTTTTGTCACCCGCCCAAGGATGAATTTTGCATTCTGCGGTAGGCCACGGATAGTCTCGGACCAGCGCGGCATCTAGATTTCCTAGCAAGACGGCCCGCACAACAGGGCCGCTTGAAGGGGAAACCTCAGCGATGACTGCACGGACGGCCGACGTCACCCTCCCGCCCGAACGGACGCCGTCCTGGCTGTCGCGCGAAGCCACGATCGCGAAGCCCGGGTTCAACCGCTGGCTGGTGCCGCCGGCGGCCCTCGCGATCCACCTCTGCATCGGCATGGCCTACGGCTTCTCGGTGTTCTGGCTGCCGCTCTCGCGCGCCATCGGCATCACCGCGTCGAAGGCCTGCCCGGACATGTCGCTGGCCACCGCCCTGGTGACCACCACCTGCGATTGGCGGGTGGCGGACCTCGGCTGGATGTACACCCTTTTCTTCGTCTTCCTCGGGGCCTCGGCCGCCCTGTTCGGCGGTTGGCTGGAGCGGGCGGGCCCGCGCAAGGCCGGCATCGCGGCTGCGCTCTGCTGGTGCGGCGGCATGGCGATCTCGGCGCTCGGCATCCTCACCCACCAGCTCTGGATGATGTGGCTCGGCTCGGGCGTGATCGGCGGCATCGGCCTCGGTCTCGGCTACATCTCCCCGGTCTCGACCCTGATCAAGTGGTTCCCGGACCGGCGCGGCATGGCCACCGGCATGGCGATCATGGGCTTCGGCGGCGGCGCGCTGATCGGCTCGCCGCTGGCCGCCATGCTCATGGACGCGTTCAAGGGCCCGACCTCGGTCGGCGTGTGGCAGACCTTCCTGGTGATGGCCGCCGGCTACTTCGTGTTCATGATGGCGGGCGCCCTCGGCTACCGCGTCCCCCCGGCCGGCTGGAAGCCCGAGGGCTGGAGCCCGGCGCCGGCCAAGGCGGGGATGATCACCAACGGCCAGGTCCACCTCGACGACGCGCACAAGACCCCGCAGTTCTGGCTGATCTGGGCGGTGCTGTGCCTCAACGTCTCGGCGGGCATCGGTGTCATCGGCATCGCCTCGCCGATGCTGCAGGAGATCTTCGGCGGCCGCCTCGTCGGCGCGCCGGGCGTGAGCTTTGCCGCCCTCGATGCCGGACAGAAGGCACAGGTCGCCGCGATCGCGGCCGGCTTCGTCGGGCTGCTGTCGCTGTTCAACATCGGTGGCCGGTTCTTCTGGGCCTCTATGTCGGATAAGCTCGGGCGCAAGACCACCTACGCGATCTTCTTCGCGCTGGGCATCGCGCTCTACGCGGCCGCACCGTCCTTCGCGGCGGCCGGGTCGCAGGCGCTGTTCGTGCTCGCGTTCTGCATCATCCTGTCGATGTACGGCGGCGGGTTCGCCACGGTGCCGGCCTACCTCGCCGACATCTTCGGCACGCAGTTCGTCGGCGCGATCCACGGGCGGCTGCTCACCGCGTGGTCGACGGCGGGCATCGTCGGGCCGGTGGTGGTCAACTACATCCGCCAGGCGCAGGTCGACGCCGGCGTCACCGGCTCGCGCCTCTACGACGGCACCATGTACATTCTCGCGGGCATGCTGGCGCTCGGCTTCGTCGCCAACCTGCTGGTGCGACCGCTCAAGCCCAAGTGGTTCATGTCGGACGCCGAAGTGGCGGCGCTGAACAGCCGGGGCGCGGCCGGGGCGATCCCGTCGGGCTCCTTCGGCATCGGCCGGGGCGGCTTCAGCGCGACGGCGCTCGCGGCCTGGGCCGTCGTCGGCATCCCGATCGCCTGGGGCGTGTGGACGACGCTCGCCAAGGCGCTGATCCTGTTCCGCTGAGCGGGCGGGGCCGGCGAAATGGGTATAGCCTTCCCGGCACGCCGCCGGGGAGGGCGCCATGATCGACAAGCTCGACTTTCTGCTCGCGCTTTCGCGGGAGCAGCATTTCGGCCGCGCCGCCGAGACCTGCGGCGTGACCCAGCAGACCCTGTCGGCGGGCGTGAAGCAGCTCGAGAACCGCTTCGGGGTCCAGCTCGTGCGGCGCGGCTCGCGCTTCCAGGGATTTACCCCGGAGGGCGAGCGGGTGCTCGAATGGGGCCGGCGCATCGTCGCCGACAGCCGCGCCATGCACGAGGATGTCGCGGGCCTGCGCCGGGGCCTCACCGGGCACCTGCGCATCGCCGCGATCCCGACCGCGCTGCCGATGGTGGCGAGCCTGACGACGCCCTACCGCGAGAAGCACCCCGACGTGCGGCTGACGGTGGAATCGACCACCTCGGCCGACATCTTCTCGCTGATCGAGAACCTGGAGGCCGACGCCGGGCTGACCTACCTCGACAACGAGCCGCTCGGCCGGGTGATCTCCGTGCCGCTCTACCGCGAGCGCTACCGGCTGCTCACCGCGGAGGGCGGCGCCTTCGACGACCGCGCCTCCGTGACCTGGGCCGAGATCGGCCGCCTGCCGCTCTGCCTGCTCACGCCCAACATGCAGAACCGGCGCATCATCGACCAGCAGATCCGCGAGGCCGGCGGCGAGCCCTCGGCCTCGCTCGAATCGAACTCGATGATCGTGCTGATGACCCATGTCCGCACGCTCAAGTGGGCGAGCGTGATGCCGGCGATCCTCGCCGACGCGCTGGGGCCGATGGTCGGCGTGCGCGCGGTCCCGATCGTCGCGCCGGAGCTGGAGCACACGATCGGGCTGGTGGCGCCCCGGCGCGAGCCCTCCACCCCGATGATCACGGCGCTGGTCGCCATCGCCCGGACGCTGGCGAAGACTCTGGACGCACCGGACGCGTAAGACCCCGTTTCATAATGGGGTGAGCGGCAGGTGTCGCGGGCGTTGGGAGAGTGTCTGACGCTCACCCTGGATCGCCGATGTGGACCCCTACCGCTCGCACCGAGCTTGCGCGCGAAAGCCGCCCCT
>NZ_VRVF01000092.1:0-16147 GCF_008040045.1 Methylobacterium sp. WL8
GGTCGGAAGGCCGGGGTTGGCCATGCGTTGCCTCGTGCAGGTGGGTGGTGGGTTAGGCAACGGATCGCCCGCGCGAGGGTTCCGCGCAGTCCTGGGTTGCCGCTTGGTCCGGGAACCGCGCGCGAGCGTCCCGGTTTGCCGGCCGACGCCATCCATGCGGAGCGAAACGCCATGCCCGACATCAAGCAAGCCAAGGTCCTGATCCTCGCCACCGACGGGTTCGAGGAGACCGAGCTCACCGTTCCCCAGGCCAAGCTGCGCCAGGCCGGCGCGACGGTGCACGTCGCCGCGCCGAAGTCGCGCGAGAAGCCGGAATCGATCCGCGGCTGGGACAAGACCGACTGGGGCAAGAACGTCGCGGTCGACCTCGACCTGGAAGGCGTCGACCCGGGCGCCTACGACGCGCTCGTCCTGCCCGGCGGCCAGATCAACCCGGACAAGCTCCGCCTCGAGCCGAAGGCGCTGGAGGTGATCAAGGCCTTCGTGACCTCCGGCAAGGTGGTCGCCGCGATCTGTCACGCGCCGTGGCTGCTGATCGAGGTCGGCGCCGCGAAGGGCCGCGACCTGACCTCGTTCTCCTCGATCCGCACGGACGTGATCAACGCCGGCGGCCGCTGGCACGACCGGGAGGTCGTGACCGACCACGGTATCGTCACCAGCCGCAACCCGGGCGATCTCGACGCCTTCTCGGCCAAGATCATCGAGGAGATCGCGGAAGGGCGGCACGCGCCGCGGTCGCTCGCCGCCTGATCGGTTGTCCGAACGCGACGAGGCCGTCCACCTTTCGGTGGGCGGCCTTTCGCGTGTTTCGAGACGGTCGCCCGAAGCGCTCAGCGCTTGGCGACGAGCGCTTTCTGCGGCTTCGGCTTCGCACCGGTGGTGCTGGCGATGAGCGCCGAGAGGTGATCCTGATCGAGGTTGGCCGACGCCTTGGCCGGCTGGGCCGCGGCGCGTTCTGCCCTGCGCGGCTCGATCGACCCGGTTGTGGCCGGATCGGGGAGGCTCGCCTGGATCTGCGCGCTGGGCGCCGGATCGCGCTGGACCCGAAGCGCCCAGTGGGCGGCGGTGGACAGCGCCGCGATCGCCAGGATCGCCTTGACGCCGCTGGTGAGGAACCCCCGCATGATGGTCAAGCCCGGCAAAACGCAGTGACACGCGGCCGGTTCCCCGGCCCGTCCTCACTGTTGCCGAAGAGCGTGAACGAAAGCCGAAGGCCTGCGCCGACCTCCGTCCCGGAACGGGTCGAAACTTGTGTGGGCCATGCGCCGGGTCCGCGGTTCCTGTTCCCCGCGCCTCCGACACGCCTGCAGCATCCCGGCCCACCAGGTTTCACAGGAACGGTCCAGAGAACTGGTCCGAGCCGCCCCGTCACTGCCGACCCCGCGTCCATGCAGGCCCGAGCGGGCTCGCGAAACCATCAGGCGCATCGGCCGCAGGGACCGCCGACATAGGTGAAGTGCCTCGAGCCGGCAACCGAAGCGCGGCGCGATCAGCGCGTCCGCGACGATCCGCCTGCGGCCTCGGCGAAGGCGAGCAGCGCGACGACGTCCGCCTCACCCTCGGACGCCGCGAGCCGTGCAAAAATCTCGGCCGCGCCGGCGAAGACTTGGCCGCCGGCGCGGTCCGGCGCGAGGAAGTCGGCGATCTCGTGCATCTCCGCGACCCAGCGATGGGCCTTCGGCATCATGTCGGGAAAGCCAGCGGCGAACCGGGCGAGCAGCTCCGGCTCGCTCTCGGCGAGCTCGGCCCGCAGCGCCGCGCCGGCGCCGGCGCGCTCGGCGCCCAGCACGACGATGGCGGCGAGCGCCCGCAGGCCCTTGTTGATGCCGGCATAGGCCATCTTCAGGCCCGACGCCGCGCCGACGCCGCCCTCGCAGGCGCGCATGTCGAGCCCGCATTCGCGCAGCGCCAGCAAGGGGGCGAGATCCTCGCCCGCCACGTAGATCCGCGGTCCCTTGGCGCCGGGCTTCGGGGGAAGCCCGAGGATGGCTCCGTCGAGGAACGGCGCCCCGCTCGGCGCGATCGTCGCGGCGATGCCGTGCACCGTCGTCGGCGAGACAGCGTTCAGGTCGACGTAGACCGGCTTTTTCACCACCGAGGCCAAGCTCGGTGCGAGACGAGCCACCAGGGCGGCGGCGTCGGCCGGCGGCACGATGGACAGGATCAGGTCGGCCGCGACGATCTCGGCATCCTCGGCATGGGTCATGCCGGCGTCCTCGGCCCGCGCGCGGGTCGCGGCGCTGCGCCTGGTCAGCGAGGTCAGGACGCGGACGCCGTTCTCGGCGAGGCGCCGCGCGACCGCGCTGCCCATGGCGCCCGGGGCGATGACGGCAATCGTTTGCATCGCACCACCTTCAGGCTGGTGCCGGCGCGGGGAGGATCCTCGCGCCGGCCGTCGCCGGTCCTAGCGCAGCGAGCCGCAGAACCGCTGGATGCGGTTGCAGGCTTCCTCCAGGGTCTTGGTCGAGGTCGCGTAGGAGATGCGCAGGTTCGGGCCGAGGCCGAAGGCCGAGCCGTGGACCGCGGCGACGCCCTCCGCCTGGAGCAGCTCGGTGACGAAATCCTCGTCGGTCGCGATGGTCTTGCCGGACGGCGCCGTGCGCCCGATCGTTTCCGCGCAGGACGGGTAGACGTAGAACGCGCCTTCCGGCGTCGGGCATTGCAGGCCCTTGGTCTGGTTCAGCATCGAGACCACGAGGTCGCGCCGCTCCTGGAACGCCGCCTTGAACTGCGCGAGGTGCGCCTGCGTGCCGTCGAGCGCGGCCACCGCCGCCCATTGCGAGATCGACGAGGCGCCCGAGGTCTGCTGGCCCTGGACGAAGTCCATCGCCTTGATCAGCTTCTCCGGGCCGGCGGCGTAACCGATGCGCCAACCGGTCATCGCGTAGGCCTTCGAGACGCCGTTCATGGTCAGCGTCCGCTCGTAGAGGCCCGGCTCGATCTGGGCCGGCGTGACGAACTCGAAGTCGCCGTAGGTCAGGTGCTCGTACATGTCGTCGGTGAGCACCCAGACGTGCGGATAGCGCATCAGCACGTCGGTGATCTTCTTCAGCTCGGCGTGGCTGTAGGCGGCGCCCGACGGGTTCGACGGGGAGTTGAGGATGATCCACTTGGTCTTCGGGGTCAGCACCCGCTCCAGCTCCTCGGGCTGAAGCTTGAAGTCGTGCGCCATGTCGGTCTCGGCGAAGACGGGCGTGCCGCCGCAGAGCACCACCATCTCCGGGTAGGACACCCAGTAGGGGCGCGGGATCACGACCTCGTCGCCGGGGTTCAGGGTGGCGAGCAGCGCGTTGTAGATGACGTGCTTGCCGCCGGTGCCGACGATGGTCTGCGAGACCTTGTAGTCGAGCCCGTTCTCGCGCTTGAACTTCTTCACGATGGCTTCGCGCAGCGGCACGATGCCCGAGACCGGCGGGTACTTGGTCTCGCCGCGGTTGATCGCCTCGATGGCGGCGTGCTTGATGTGCTCGGGCGTGTCGAAGTCGGGCTCGCCGACCGACAGGCTGATCACGTCCATGCCGCCGGCTTTCAGGTCGCGCGCCTTCTGCGTCATCGCGATCGTCGCGGATGGCTTTACGCGCGAGAGGGCGTCGGCAAGAAAGCCCATGATGGGGACTCCGGTTTTCGTGCAGGTTTCGCCGTCCCGTGACGGCGGCGGGACCGTAGTCGCGGGTCGGAAAGCCGGCAAGGCGCCCGGTCGGGGTTCGGCGGGAAACGTCACGCGCCGGATGCAGGGCTCGGGCGCTAGCGACCGCCTCGACGGCCGGTTCGGGCGACACCATCTCCGGTCGATGGCAAATCTCTCCGTTCTCGACCTGTCGTTCGTCGGTTCCGGCTCGACCCCGGACCAGGCGCTGCGCGATTCCCTCGACCTCGCCCGCCATGTCGACCGCCTCGGCTACGGCCGTTACTGGCTCGCCGAGCACCACGCCCTGCCCTCGGTGGCGAGCCCGGCCCCCGACATCATGGTCGGCCAGATCGCGGCTGCGACCCGTACGATCCGCGTCGGCTCCGGCGGCATCATGCTGCCGAACCACGCGCCGCTGATGGTGGCCGAGCGGTTCAAGGTCCTGGAGGCGCTGTTTCCCGGGCGAATCGACCTCGGCCTCGGCCGCGCGCCCGGCACCGACGGCATCACCGCCCAGGCGTTGCGCCGCCGCGAGGCGCCACGCGGCGGCGACGACTTCCTCGACCGGCTGCAGGAACTGATGCTGTGGGAGACCGGTGGGTTCCCCGAGGGCCATCCGTTCAACACCGTGGCGGTGATGCCGGCCGGCGTGCCCCTGCCGCCGATCTTCCTGCTCGGTTCGTCGGATTACAGCGCGCACCTGTCCGCACGCCTCGGGCTCGGCTTCGCCTTCGCGCAGCACTTCGCCTCGTTCGACGCGCGTTTCCCGATGCTCGATTACCGCAGGGGCTTCCAGCCCTCGCGCTGGGGCGCCAAGCCCCACGCGATCCTCGCGGTCGCAGTCGTCTGCGCGGAGACCGACGCGCAAGCCGAGCGCCTGGCGCTCAGCACGCAGCTGGCGACGCTGCGGCGCGAGCGCGGCGAGTACGCACCGATCCCGACCCTGGCCGAGGCCGAGGCTTATCCCTACGGCGACGCCGAGCGCGCCCGCATCGCCCGCGGCCGCGACCGGCTGCATGTCGGCGCGCCCGAGACCGTCTGCGCGCTGCTGGCGGGCCTCGCCGAGGCGACGCAGGCCGACGAGATCATGGTCGTGTGCGCCATCCCCGACCAGGAGGCGCGCCGCCGCTCCTACAGCCTGCTCGCGCAGGCCTGGGGCCTCGCCGAAACCGCCGTCGCGGCGTGAGGCGGGGAACGACAAACCCGTCCCACCTGTCCCGTAGGTTGCATTCGTTCGCCTGACATCGCGCGCAGATCGGCGCATCCTGTCGATCCCGATGCGGTTTCGCCGCATCGGACACGCGGACGGCCCTCCAAAGGGCCGCCACGACGGGACAGCGATCTCGAGAGGAGACGATGATGGGCGATCGACGCAATTTCCTGAAGGCGACGGCGGGCCTTGCGGCTGCTGCCGTTACGGCATCAGCGCCTGCGCAGGCGGCCGAGACGGCGGCGTCCGCGCTGCCCCCGGCAAAGGCCCTATGGGGCATGCCGCGCGACATGATCCTGATCAACCTCCGCCGCGACGGCGCGTACGGCCTCGGGTTGAAGACCCGGGACGGCGTGCTCGACGTCACCGCCGCCGGCAAGGCGGTGGGCCTGCCGGTGCCGGCCGACATGGACGACCTCCTGCAGAACGGGAAGGGTCCGATGCTGCGCGCGGTGATCGACGCGGTCGAGGCAGCCCCCGAGCCGCGCCTGACGATCGCCGAGGATCAGGTCGCCTATGCGCCGCTGGTCACCCGACCGGAAAAGATCATCATGATGGGGTTCAACTACCGCAAGCACGCCGAGGAGACGGGAACGCCGCCGCCGAAGGACCCACCGCTGTTCAACAAATACAACAACACGCTCAATCACCACGGCGGGACGATCAAGCTGCCGACGTACGCCGCCCGCGAGTTCGACTACGAGACCGAGCTGGTGATCGTCTTCGGCCGCGAATGCCGCGACGTCTCGGAGGCCGACGCCCTCGACTACGTTGCAGGCTACGCCACCGGCAACGACTTCAGCGCCCGCGACCTGCAGACGCTCACATCGCAATTCATGATCGGCAAGACATCGGACGGGTTCGCGCCGCTCGGCCCCTACCTCGTGACCGCCGACCGCGTGCCCGACCCGAACAATCTGCGGCTCGTCACCAAGGTCAACGGTGCGGTGCGGCAGGACTGGACCACGGCCGACATGATCTTCAACTGCCGCCAGCTGATCAGCTTCGCCTCGAAGGTCATGACCATCAAGCCGGGCGACATTTTCTACACCGGCACGCCGCAGGGGGTGATCTTCGGCGAGAAGATCCCGCGGGCGGAACGGCGATGGCTGAAGCCGGGCGACGCCGTCGTATCCAGCCTCGAGGGACTGGGCGAGCTGCACTTCACGCTCGTTTGAGAGCTGGGCAGCAGCCCGCCGCCCATCTTACGATCCCCCGAACGTCCTGATCCCGAGGTGCCCGCCTCGGCGGGCCTCGAAGGAGCATTCCAGCGACCGCGCGGCCGGTTGGAGACCTCCTTCAAGGCGTCCGCTTCGCGGAAGCGCCTCAGTTCGAGGTGGTGGATCGGATGGAGGGCGCGACGGATGAGCGAGCGCGCACCCTTCTCGGATCAGCCGCCGAACAACCCGCGCAGGCGGCTGAGGAGGCCGCCCCCGTCATTCGTCGTCGGCCTTTCGGCCGTTACCGCCACGCGTGCCGGCGCCTGCACCAGCCCCAGAGCCGCCGTATCCGTGCTCTCGCGGTCGATCAGGATCAGGCCACCGGTGTCGCGGGTCTCGGCGTAGGCGTCGAAGGGCACCGCGCGGTCGAGCTTGAGCGTGACGTCGGCGATGTCGTTGGCGACGAGCTTGTCGGCCGGGCCGGGCTGCCCCGTCTCCGGGTCGACGCGGTTGCGGATGCGCTCGACCACGGCGTTGGCCGTGACGGTGCCGACCTTGGCGAGCAGCGTCGCGCCGGGCGCGAGCTCGGTCTCGGCGGCCCAGAACAGGCGCACGTCGAGGGTATCGGAGACCTGCATCGGGTGGGAGGCGGCGGCGATGACGCTGCCGCGCGAGGCGTCGACCTCGTCGGCAAGCACCAGGGTGACCGACTGGCCCTCCTGGGCGCTGGCGAGGTCGCCGTCCGGGCCGAAGACGCGCGCGACCGTGCTGGTGCGGGCGGAAGGCGCGATCGCCACCGCATCGCCCGGCCGAACGGTGCCGGCAGCGATCAGGCCTGAGAAGCCGCGGAATTCGGAATTGGGCCGGTTGACCCACTGCACAGCCATGCGGAACGGGGCGGCCAGGGCCTCCTCGTGCACCGGCACGGTTTCGAGATACGCGAGCAACGTCCCGCCCTGGTACCAGGGCGTGGAGACCGCCGGCAGCACGACGTTGTCGCCGTTCTTCGCCGAGAGCGGGATCGCGCGGACCTCGGTGAAGGCGAAGTCCTTGGTGAAGGCGGTGAAGCCCGCGACCAGCTCGTCGAACCGGGCCTGCGACCAGCCGACGAGGTCCATCTTGTTGATCGCGAGCACGATGCGACGGATGCCGAGCATCGAGACCAGCAGGGCGTGGCGCCGGGTCTGACGGGTGAGGCCCTGGCGTGCGTCCACCAGGATGATGGCCACATCGGCGGTCGAGGCGCCGGTCGCCATGTTGCGGGTGTACTGCTCGTGGCCGGGGGTGTCGGCGACGATGAAAGAGCGCCTGTCGGTGGAGAAGAACCGGTAGGCGACGTCGATGGTGATGCCCTGCTCCCGCTCGGCCTGGAGGCCGTCGACGAGGAGGGCGAGGTCGACCTCCTGTCCCTGCGTGCCGTGCTTCTTCGAATCGCGCTGGAGCGCGGTGATCTGGTCGTCGAAGATCTGCTTGGTGTCGTGCAGCAGGCGGCCGATCAAGGTCGACTTGCCGTCGTCCACCGAGCCGCAGGCGATGAAGCGCAGGACTTCCTTGCTCTGATGCGCGGCGAGGAACGACTCGTAGCCGAACTCGGCGGTGTCGAACGCGTCCTTGGGGGGGGGGACCGTCATCAGAAGTAGCCTTCCTGCTTCTTGCGCTCCATGGCGCCGGCGCCGTCCTTATCGATCACCCGGCCCTGCCGCTCCGAGGTGCGGGCGGCCAGCGTCTCGCCGATGATCGCGGGCAGCGTGTCGGCGCCGCTCTCGACGGCGCCCGTGAGCGGATAGTCGCCGAGCGTGCGGAAGCGGACGTTGCGCAGCATCGGGGCCTCGCCGGGCTCCAACGGCAGGCGGTCGTCGTCCACCATGATCAGCTGGCCGTCTCGCTCCACCACCGGCCGGGGCTTGGCGAAGTAGAGCGGCACGATCGGGATCCGCTCCTGCTCGATGTAGAGCCAGATATCGAGCTCGGTCCAGTTCGAGAGCGGGAAGATGCGCAGCGACTCTCCGCGCTTCTTCCGCAGGTTGTACAGGTGCCAGGGCTCGGCGCGCTGCCGCTTCGGGTCCCAGCGGTGCTGGGCGGTGCGGAGCGACACGATGCGCTCCTTGGCGCGCGAGGCCTCCTCGTCGCGCCGGGCGCCGCCGAAGGCCGCGTCGAACTTGTGCTTGTCGAGGGCCTGACGCAGCGCCTGCGTCTTCATCACGTCGGTGTGGACTTCCGATCCGTGGCTGATCGGGCCGACGCCGCGGGCGAGCCCGTCCTGGTTGGTGTGGACGATCAGCTCGAGGCCGAGCTCCTTCGCGCGGGCGTCGCGGAAGGCGATCATCTCCCTGAACTTCCAGGTCGTGTCGATGTGCATCAGGGGGAACGGCAGGCGGCCGGGCGCGAACGCCTTCAGCGCCAGGTGCAGGAGCACCGACGAATCCTTGCCGATCGAGTAGAGCATCACCGGGTTCTCGGTCTCGGCGACCGTCTCCCGGAAGATGTGGATGCTCTCGGCCTCGAGCCGCTGCAGGTGCGTGAGGCGGGAGCCGGCCGGAGCCTGGATCGCGGGTGCGGCGCTCATCGGGCCATCTCCGGTCTATGGGATTTCGTGGTTTCGAACGCGGCAGCTTCCTCGCCGGGCGCGACGTCGGCCTCGGGCGCATGGATGTGCAAGCCGCATTCCTTCTTGGATTCCTGCTCCCACCACCAGCGTCCGGCACGCTCGGATTCGCCGACGCGGACGGCGCGGGTGCAGGGGGCGCAGCCGATCGAGGGGAAGCCCCGGTCGTGCAGGACGTTGTAGGGCACGTAGTTGTCGCGCACGAAGCGATCGACGTCCTCCCTCGTCCAGTCGGCCAGCGGGTTGATCTTGATCAGGTTGCGGGCCTCGTCGAACTCGGCGAGGAGCGTGTCGGCCCGGTTGGCGGACTGGCCGGCGCGCAGGCCGGTGAGCCAGCCGGCGGCGCCGTCGAGGGCGCGGCCCAACGGCTCGACCTTGCGGAAGCCGCAGCAGGCCTGTCGCGCCTCCACCGAGTGCCGGAAGCCGTTGATGCCGGCGTCGCGCACGAACGCCTCTTCGGCGACGCGCTCCGGCGCGTAGGCCTGGATGCGGATGCCGTAGGCCGATTCCGTCTCGGCCCAGACATCGTAGGTCTCGGGGTAGAGGCGCCCCGTGTCCAGGGTGACGATCTCGGTCCGGCCCTTCGCCATTGCGAGCGCGTGGGTGAGCGCCTGATCCTCGATGCCGAGGCTCGTGGTGAAGACGAGCCGGCCGGGGATCGTCGCCTCGACGAGGGCGATTCGCCCGCGCAGGTCGAGGGGATTCATCTGGGCGGCGAGGTCGAGGGCCGCCTGGGGGCTTTGAAGGGTCATCGCCTGTTCGTTCGCGGGCCGGCACGTGCGCCGGGCACTGGTTGTTCCGTGAGATGTTCGCTATAACGAACGGTGTCAAGGCGCCGCCGTACGGCCGGACGGGACTGCGCTGCACTGCAGAAGACCTTGGCAACACGCTGCGATCGGGATCGGTTGCGCGAAAATGGAAGTTCCTTCTCATGGGGGCCCTGCGCGGGCCGCATGGCGGGACGACGTCGAGACGTGAGGTTAGCCTTGGATTCGATCGACCTGAAGATCCTGGCACTGCTCCAGACGGACGCCACGCTGTCGATCGCCGCGATCGGCGAGCGGGTCGGCCTGTCGCAGACGCCGTGCTGGAAGCGCATCCAGCGTCTGGAGGCGGACGGTGTGATCGACCGGCGGGTGGCCGTGCTCGATCCCGTCAAGCTCGGGCTCGGGCTCACCGTCTTCGTGTCGATCGAGACCGCCGACCATTCCCGCGATTGGCTGGAGCGATTCGCCGGCACCGTCTCGGCGATGCCGGAGGTGCTGGAATTCTACCGGATGGCCGGCGACGTCGACTACATGCTCCGCGTCGTCGTGGCCGACATGAGCGCCTACGATACGTTCTATAAGCGGTTGATCGCGACGCTGCCGTTGAAGAACGTCACCTCGCGCTTCGCCATGGAGAAGGTGAAGTCGACCACCGCCCTGCCGCTGCCCGCCCCCCCGACCAACGGCCGCCAGATCCAGGGGCTGCCACCGACCCTGGTTGCGGTCGGAGAATAACCTTCTTTTTTGCGCCGCAACGACGATCGACTCCTTCTCCAAATCGAGCGTTCTGTAAAACGGACGTTTTCCCGTTGACAGGGGCTCGCCGCCCCACGACATGGTCTGCCGATGTCACGCCAAAGCCTCCTTCCCCGCACTGCGCCGTTCGGCGACAGCGAGCGGGCCAGCCTCGACGCCGTCCTCGGCAGCGCGACGGCGATCCAACGCGCCTGGCTCGCCGGCTTCCTCGCGGGCGTCGACGCGGCCGGCGGGCAGCCGGCGGCGGCACCCGCGGCCCCGCCGAAGGCCGCCGAGCCGCTGACGATCATCTACGCGAGCGAATCAGGCAACTGCGAGTCGCTGGCCGGCAACGTCGCCAAGCTCGCGCGCAAGCAGGGCTTCAAGCCGAAGGTCATCGACTTCGCCGACCTCGACCTCGCGGTGCTGCCGAAGGCCGGCAAGCTCGTCGCCATCGCCGCGACCTGGGGCGAAGGCGAGCCGCCGGCTCGTGCGGTCTCCACCTACAACGCGCTGATGGGCGACGGCGCCCCGCGCCTCGACGGCGTGGAGTTCGCCGTGCTGGCGCTCGGCGACACCTCCTATGCCGAGTTCTGCGCCACCGGGAAGGCGCTCGACGCCCGCTTCGAGGCGCTCGGCGGCAAGCGCGCGGCGGAGCGCGCCGACCTCGACCTCGACTTCGAGAAGCCGGCGGCCGACTGGATCAAGGGAACCCTGAAGGCGCTGGCGCCGGCGCCCGTCGCCGCCGACAACGTCGTGGCGGTGGACTTCGCCCGCGCCGCCTCGTCCGAGGACGACGAGGCCGAGCCGAGCCGCGAGCCGGTCGTCGTCGAGGTGGTCGAGCACGTGAACCTCAACTCGTCGCGCTCCGACAAGGAGACGATCCACCTCGCCCTGGCCTTCGAGGACGGCGCCCCCGCCTACGAGCCCGGCGATTCGCTGGAGATCTACCCGGAGAACGACCCGGCGCTCGTCGAGGAGATCCTGAAGGCGACCGGGCTGACCGGCGACGAGGCCCTGCGCCGCTCGCTGCTCGCCGAGCGCGACATCACCACCCTCTCGGCCGCCACCGTCGAGCGCTTCGTGAAGGCCACCGGACACGAGGAGGCCAAGCGCCTGATCGAGGGCGGCGAAGTCCGCGCCTGGATCGAGGGGCGCCACCTCATCGACCTGATCGAAACCTATCCGGCGGCGCTGACCGCCGAGCACCTCGGCGGCATCACCCGGCCGCTGCCGCCGCGCGCCTACTCGATCGCCTCGTCACGCAAGGAAGTCGGCGACGAGGTCCACCTCGCCATCGCCGCCGTGCGCTACGAGACCCACGGCAAGGCGCGCTCCGGCGTCGCCTCGACCCACGTCGCCGACCGGATCTCGGACGGCGCGAAGCTCCGCGTCCGCCTGAAGCCGAACCGCCACTTCCGCCTGCCGGCCGACCCGGCGACCGACATCATCATGGTCGGCCCCGGTACCGGCGTCGCGCCGTTCCGCGCCTTCGTGCAGGAGCGCCGCGCCGTCGAGGCCACCGGCCGCAGGGTCGGCAGATCTTGGCTGTTCTTCGGCGACCGGCACTTCACCCACGACTTCCTGTACCAGCTCGAATGGCAGGAGGCGCTGGAGGACCGCTCGCTGACCCGGATCGACGTCGCGTTCTCGCGCGACCAGCCGGAGAAGCTCTACGTCCAGCACCGGATCGACCAGCACCGCGCGGAGCTGGTGGAGTGGCTGGAGGGCGGCGCGCACCTCTACGTCTGCGGCGACGCCAAGGCGATGGCCAAGGACGTGCGCCTCGCGGTCGAGAACGCCTACGCAGCGGTGAAGGGCCTGAGTGCCGACGATGCCGCAGCGGCGGTGTCGGCCCTTGAGCGCGCCGGGCGTTACCAGCAGGACGTGTACTGACACGCGCCAGCCCTCCCCCCGCTGCGGGGGAGGGTGGCCCCTGCCTTGGCAGGGGTCGGGAGAGGGGAACGCCCTTTCCGGAGATGTCGCTCCCCTCGCCCGACCCGCTTCGCGGGCCACCCTCTCCCGCAGAGGGGAGAGGGATCGGCGATCCCTGAGATTTGCGAGAACGAAGTCGGATCACCGCCATGGACGACCACAAGCCCGTTTCCGAGCGCGTCTACGAGACCCCGCCGACCGGTCGCCCGATCGACGAGGCCGAGGCCGCGCGGACCGCGGGGCTCGCGCATAACGAGCACCTGAAGATCGCGAGCGGCTATCTCCGCGGTGGCTTAGCCGACGGGCTGCTCAAGCATGCCACCGGCGCGATCTCCGACGACGACGGGCAGCTCGTGAAGTTCCACGGGATGTACCTGCAGGACGACCGCGACCTGCGCCCGGAGCGGACCAAGAAGAAGCTCGACAAGGCCTACGCCTTCATGATCCGCCTGCGCATCGCCGGCGGCGTCATCAGCCCGAAGCAGTGGCTGGCCCTCGACGACATCGCCACGACCTACGCGGGCGACGCGATCCGCGCGACCACGCGCCAGACCTTCCAGTACCACGGCGTCATCAAGTCGAACCTCAAGCGCACCATGGCGGCGATCGACGCGGCGCTGCTCGACACCATCGCGGCCTGCGGCGACGTCAACCGCAACGTCATGGCCGCGACCAATCCGGCCCAGACCCACGCGCACGCCGCGGCCTACGCGCTCGCCAAGGACATCTCCGATTCGCTGTTGCCGAAGACCAACGCGTGGCGCGAGATCTGGCTCGACGGCGAGAAGGTCGTCGGCGGCGAAGAGGAGTTCGAGCCGGTCTACGGCAGGACCTACCTGCCGCGGAAATTCAAGGTCGTCGTCGCGGTGCCGCCGTCGAACGAGGTCGACGTGTTCGCTCACGACCTCGGCTTCATCGCGATCCTCGACAAGAACAACAAGCTCACCGGCTGGAACGTCACCGTCGGCGGCGGCATGGGCATGACCCACGGCGAGACGGACACCTTCCCGCGCACCGCCGACCTGATGCTGTTCTGCAAGCCGGACGAGGCCGTGAAGGTCGCGGAAGCCGTGATGACGGTGCAGCGCGACTGGGGCAATCGCACAAACCGCAAGAACGCCCGGCTGAAGTACACGATCGAGCGCTACGGCCTGAAGGCGTTCCGCGCCGAGGTCGGGAAGCGCGTCGGCATCAGCTTCGCCGACCCGAAGCCCTTCACCTTCACCGGCAACGGCGACCGCTACGGCTGGACGGAGGGCGACGACGGCCGCCACCATCTCACGCTCTACGTGCCGTCGGGCCGGATCAAGGATTACGAGGACGGCCCGAAGTTCCTCAGCGGCCTGCGCCGGATCGCCACCCAGCACGAGGGCGACTTCCGCCTCACCGGCAACCAGAACGTCATCATCGCCAACGTCCCGTCCGAGAAGCGGGCGGCGATCGAGGCGTTGGTCGACGAGTACGGCCTGACCAAGGGCGCAGGTGCCCTTCGCCGCAATTCGATCGCCTGCGTTGCGCTGCCGACCTGCGGCTTGGCGCTCGCCGAGAGCGAGCGCTACCTGCCGCACCTGATGACCGAGCTGGAAGAGAGCTTGGCCCGCCACGGCCTGCAGGATGACGAGATCACCATCCGCTCGACCGGCTGCCCGAACGGCTGCGCCCGCCCCTTCATCGCCGAGATCGGCCTCGTCGGCCGCGGGCCGGAGCGCTACCACCTCTATCTCGGCGCCGCCTTCGACGGCTCGCGCCTGGGCAAGCTCTACCGCGAGGACGTGGCGGCGTCGGAGATCCGCGACACCCTCGACCCGCTCTTCGCCGACTACGCCAAGAGCCGGAACCCGGGCGAGCGCTTCGGCGACTTCCTCGTCCGCGCGGGCCACGTGGCCAAGACGACGAACGGGCCGGACTTCCACGACAACATCGGCGCGCTGAAGCCCGCCGCCTGACGCCGGGCCGCCGGGACCGTCCGGCGGTCCTCGCGGAAACCTCGGCTCGCACCTCGCGTTGCGCCTGCGTTGGCGCAACCGGGGGCGAGCATGGGTGAGGCGAAGACGATCCGTTACGCGGTGGTCGGCGGCGGTTGGATCTCGCAGGCGGCCTTCATGCCGGCGGTGGCGCAGACCGGCAATTCCGCGATCACGGCCCTGGTCACCGGCGACCCGGAGAAGGCCACGGCGCTCGCCGAGCGTTACGGGCTGACGGCGTTCTCCTACGAGCGGTATCGCGAGGCGCTGGCGTCCGGGCTGTTCGATGCGGTCTACCTCGCGCTGCCGAACGGCATGCACCGCGACTACGCCGTGCCGGCGCTGGAGGCCGGCCTCCACGTGCTGCTCGAGAAGCCGATGGCGACGAGCGTCGCCGATTGCGAGGCGATCATCGCGGCGGCCGAGCGCGGCAACGCGCGGCTGATGCTCGCCTACCGCCTGCACTTCGAGCCCGGCACCCTCGATGCGATCGAGCGCGTGCGCGCCGGGGCGATCGGCGAGCCGCTGGTGTTCTCGGCGACGTTCGGCCAGCACGTGGCGACCCAGAACCACCGCGCGCACCAGGGCTACTGGGCCGGCCCGGTCCCCGACATGGGCACTTACCCGATCAACGCCGTGCGCAACCTGTTCTCCGACGAGCCGGTCGAGGTCCACGCCCACGGCGCCCGCCGGCCGGGGAGCCCCTACGGCTTCCACGGCACGGTCGCGGTGACGCTGCGCTTCCCCGGCGATCGCCTGGCGCAGTTCACGGTCTCCTACGAGACCGACTCGGTCGACGCCTACCGCGTCGTCGGCACCGAGGGCGACCTGCTGATGGCGCCGGGCTTCACCTTCGGCCAGCCGCTTGCGGGCGAGCTGACCCGCGTCGGCAAGACCGAAAGCCTGTCCTACCCGAGCGTCGACCAGTTCGGCGCCGAGACGCGGTACTTCTCTGATTGCATCCTGGACGGCCGGGTGCCGGAGCCGGACGGCGAGGAAGGCCTCGCCGACGTCCGCATCTTGGCAGCAATCGAGCGCGCGCTCGAGACCGGCCAGCCGCAGACGCTGCCGCCGATGCGACGCCGGACCCGACCCGACACGTCGCAGGCGATCGAATTGCCGGAGATCACGGTCCCCGAACTGGTGAACGCCGCCAAGCCGGGCGGCTGAGGGCGTCCATCGAAATCCGGCCCGGAACACGCACCTTCCTACCAAGACCCCGATGCTGAGGCGTTTTGTGGAAGCGGCCGGCGAAGACGCGTTGGAGTGCGCCTGCGAAGGGACCAAGCTTTGGTACGGTCGGCCATGCTGCTTTGCAGCAAAGCCGACGCGCCCTTCATGGTCCTGAGCTTGGCCGTTCCGGTGCGATAATTCTTCGGTTGCATCGAACGAAGTGCGATTCTGCTCGTTGTCCCGAAAATCCGTACGGGACCGCGACATGGCCAAGCACGAAATCCTCGGATATTTCGAACATCGCCGCGACGGCGCCTGGGTCTGCGTCCGTCCGTTCACGCTCACCACGAAGAGCGCGGCGGTCGACATCCGCCAGGGCATGCGCTTCGACTACGGCAAGCGCATCGGCGGCGTGGACCTCGCCGAGTACCTGGAGCAGCTCGGCTCCCAGTTCGGATCGTAGACCTTCGCGTCGGCACTCAGCGTTGCAAGCCCGGAGGCCTGCGTCGCGTCAAAGCCTGTAGTCGGTCCTGCAGGCGCCCCAATGCCGGCCGGCGAGCTTCACCGGCGCGTCGACCTCCGTCACCATGATGACCTGCGTCCCGAGTTCGCGGCGGTAGACCTGCAGCGTCACGGGGCGCGTCGAGCGGGCCGCGGTGATGCCGGTGCGGTCGTCGAAGATCCGCAGGTTGCGTGCGTTGACTTGGTTCCACATCGGGTCGTCGTGGCGCTGCGGCTGCGAATAGATGCGGTTGTGGAACGGCAGGAAGCCGTTGCGGTCGGTGAGGATGCAGAACATCATCCGCGGGTCGCGAGCGACTTCCGCTTCGAGGATCGGCCCTAAGAGTCTGTCCGGCATCATAATGTTTTCTGACAGAGCTTTCGGGTCATGAGGCGGATGGAGGCCAAGAGGACGAACGCTCGCCCTTTCCGGCTTTTGCATTCCCAATCCTTCGCGAGACGGCGGCAG
>NZ_VRVF01000093.1:0-15514 GCF_008040045.1 Methylobacterium sp. WL8
GTGATGTGATTATCAAATATTATTATACATTGATCCGTGAATACACCACCCTAGCATCCACGCGATTGATTTGTTGTTTCAATGACACTATGCGGGCAAAACGCAAAAATCACAGAAATTTGCTCTTCCGGCTAGCATGCTCCGAGGTGCAAAAGTGGTGCAGATTTAGTCAGGTCATGCCGTGCTGCTGTGGCCGGACCAAAGCAAGTGGGTTAGATGATGGCGGTCCGGACATCGACTGGGCGGGAACTGCGCCGAGGACATCTCGGGTCATGCTCAGCTCTAGCGCTGCTGACAGGGCTAGCGATCGCTAGTCAGCCAAACTCTGCTGCGGCACAGTCCGCCTGTACGCTTACGAATGGTGCCCCCGGAGCCTTCAATGCTGTTGGTGCTTTCGCCTGCGGCCCAGGAGCAACTTCAATAGGTGCTTTTACGACAGCTGTTGGGGACAGCGCTTTAGCTTTGAGTCAATCAGGTACGGCTGTTGGTAATGGAGCAACAACTGGAAGCACCACTGTCGGACCTGCGGATTTCGGAACGGCTATAGGTACGGCCGCGCAAGCCGGTACTGGTGCAAACACCACACAAGCTACAGCTATTGGCTACGATTCGCAGGCTGGGACGGGCGATAATCAGAGCAATGCAACTGCAATTGGAGGCAGCTCGCGCTCCCTTGGAGCCAACGCCACGGCAGTTGGCCAAGGCGCAATCGTTGGTACAGGCGCTCAAAGTTCATCAGCTTTTGGTCAAGGCAGTATAGTCCGTGATTTCAGTGCGAACTCAACAGCCATAGGCCAGGGTGCTAATGCCGGAATTGCCGGCTTGATCGCACCGCCGGCAAACTTCGACGTTAACGCGACCGCTATCGGCGCTGGTGCCAGCGCCAGTGCTCAATTGGCAACGGCAGTGGGCCAAGGCGCGGTTTCTAGTGCAACGCATGCGACGGCGGTAGGTGGTAGCGCTCAAGCTACGACCTTTGACTCTTCAGCCTTTGGCTTCGGTGCCGTTGCAAGCAGTGTCAATGGTGGGGCAAGTGCGTTTGGTGCTAGTTCCCAGGCAACCGGAGGTAGTTCTACAGCAATTGGTAGATTTAGTAATGCGTCTAATAATCAAACCATTGCAATTGGTAACTCTAGTATTTCTTCGGGTGATAGTAGTGTTTCTATTGGAGCCCTTGGAATATCATCCGGAACTCGAAGCATAGCTATAGGAAATCTTAGCTATGCGTCAGGATTTGGTAGTGCAGCATACGGTAGTAATTCATCGTCTGGCGGCCTACCAGGCAATAATATTAACAACATAAATACTATTGCAATTGGGAGCGGAGCGCGGGCTGGTACGACGGCAGCGGGTCAGGACAACGCGATATCAATCGGTGTTGCCGCCCGTTCTGATGCTGCTAACGGGATTGCAATTGGTCAAAGCGCGCAAGTGACGGCAGCGGGAGCAGTCGCTCTCGGCCAAGGCTCAGTCGCCAGCCTTGCGAACACAGTCTCAGTCGGCGCTGTCGGTACAGAGCGGCGAATTGTCAACGTCGCCCCCGGCACGAGCGGTACAGACGTAGTCAACCTCAATCAGCTTCAAGCTGGCATCGCTAGCGTGCCGTTCGTGGCTAACAACGCGAACAATCGAGCAGCCCCCAGTGCTACCGGTGGAGATGCTGTAGCGGGCGGTTTTGGGGCAGTAGCCAACGGCGCGCTAGCTACCGCGATCGGCAACACAGCCAACGCTACAGGTGACCAGGCCACCGCCACCGGGGCCGCCAGCGTAGCCAACGGAGCTTTTGCGTCAGCTTACGGTTACGGCGCTAACGCCTCCGGCGGTCAGGCCACCGCAATCGGTCTCAATAGCATTGCCACCGGCGACAACGCCTCCGCCCTCGGACGAAGCGCAGCCGCTACCGGCGCCAACGCAACGGCGATCGGGTACAACAGCATCGCCAACGGTGCCAACGCTACGTCCACCGGTTTCGGAGCTAGCGCCGTCGGACTTGCGGCCTCCTCCTACGGGCAGAGCGCCAATGCCGCTGGTCAATCTGCAACAGCTATCGGCTTCCAAGCTAATGCCGCTGGCGATCAGGCTACAGCCACCGGCGCAACCAGCGTTGCCAACGGAGCTTTCGCTTCGTCTTATGGGTACGGTGCAAATGCCACCGGCGGTCAAGCAACTGCAGTTGGTCTCAGCAGTGCTGCTACTGGCGAAAACGCTTCTGCCTTTGGAAGAAACGCTAGAGCCTCTGGTGATAATTCAACGGCAACCGGCTACGCTAGCTTCGCCAACGGTGCACAAGCTACTGCAAATGGCTACAACGCAAACGCGACCGGGGCTGTCGCCTCCGCCTACGGCAATAGCTCCGTAGCCAACGGCCTCGGGGCATCTGCTTTCGGCAGTGGAGCGACAGCCACCGGCGAGAGCGCCTCCGCCTTCGGCCGTCGATCCATCGCCAACGGGGCCAATGCTTCTGCCTTCGGCCTCAGTGCTAACGCGGTCGGCGCCCAGGCGACGGCCCTGGGTGGGACGGCCAACGCGACGGGGCCCAACGCAACGGCTGTCGGGTTTGGCAGTGCCGCGACCAACGACACGGCGACTTCGATTGGTCAGGGTGCTCAAGCAACCGCTGCAGGTGCAGTCGCACTCGGTCAAGGCTCTATCGCCAACCAGGCAAACACTGTTTCCGTAGGGGCAGCGGGTACTGAGAGACGGATCGTCAACGTTGCGGCTGGCACAGCTGCAACGGACGCGGTCAACCTCGGTCAGTTGCAGGCCGCTGGTCAGCAGGGGGCTACCGGGATCAATAACCTCGGCACTACGACGGCAGCGGCCATCGGTGGGGGGGCTACCTACGATGCGGCAACCACCAGCATCGTTGGGACCAATTATCAGCTTAACGGGTCAGGCCAGACCTTTACCAACGTTGTGGCTGGCCAGCAGGCACTTGCCAATGGAGCAGCTGGTCCTATCCAGTATGCCACGCCAGGCACTCCCTCGAACGCCCTAAACCTCGTCGGTACCGGTGGGACGGTCACGCTCGGTAACGTCGCTGCGGGCGCTGTCGCTGCGGGCTCGACCCAGGCAGTGAATGGGGGGCAGCTTTTCACGACTAACCAGCAGATCACTGCCCTGCAGAACGGCTCCACCGGTCTTGTTCAGCAAGCAACGCCAACTTCGCCGATCGTAGTCGGTGCCGCCACCGGCGGGACGCTCGTGAACGTGGCCGGTACGGCAGGTAACCGCCAGATCACTGGCGTGGCAGCTGGCAACATTTCATCAGCGGCCTCGACTGATGCCGTGAATGGTAGCCAGCTTTTCGCGACTAACCAGAATGTCGCCATCAACACGGCCAACATCACAACAACAAACCAGCGCGCGGCTGCAGCTTTGGGCGGAGGAGCAGGCGTGGACGGTAACGGCCTGCTGACTGCTCCGAACTATACGGCACAAGGAGGGACGTTCAGCAGCGTCGGCGGTGCATTGGGTGCACTCGACACTGCGACCACGACAAATACTCGCAACACTGCTGGCAACAGCGCGGCCATCGGCGTGCTGCAGGGGCAGACCGCTACCAACACCGGCAACATCACCGCCCTCCAGACCGGACAGGCCGGCCCGTTCCGTGCCAACAATACAGACGGTTTAGCGGCTCCACAGGCCAGTGGTTCGAATGCCGTCGCTGGTGGGTTCGGCTCCGTTGCTTCGGGCGGCAGCACCACGGCGATCGGCACCGGCGCTCAGGCAACGCAGTTCGGCGCCACGGCCATCGGTGCAGGAGCCATTGCGACCGCTGATCCGACGACAGCGGTGGGCTTCAACGCGGCAGCGACGGGCAACGAGGCATCGGCGTTTGGCGCCTTTGCCACGGCCTCCGGTGCCAACAGCACGGCGCTCGGCCGTTCGGCTACAGCCGTCGGCAACAACGCGACGGCGGTCGGGTTCGGCTCCAGTGCCAACGGGGCTGGATCGGTCGCGATCGGTGTCGGCGCATCGGCGCAGCAGGCCAACAGCGTGGCGGTGGGCACTGGCGTGGCAACGACGCGCGCTAATCAGGTAGCGATCGGGACAGGCGGTCAGACCTACACGCTGGCCGGCGTGACCTCGGCTCAGAGCTTATCAGCGCAGGCTGGCGGGACCGGGTTCGTGACTACGGACGCAGCCGGCAATCTCGCTGCCTCCGGTATCGGACCCAGCAGCATCACGGCGTTGGATGGGCGGGTCGGAAACCTTGAGGCAGGGCTGAGCAACTTGGGCCGCTATGCCTATCAAAGCCGGATTGAGTCGCGTCGCGGGATCGCTGCTGTAGCAGCTACGGCCCCGGTCCTGATGCCATCAGCGCCCGGCAGGACCACGATGAGCTTCAAGGCGTCGAGCTACCGCGGCGAGTATGGCGGCGGGTTTACGGTCGCCCATCGCCTCGACACCGCATTGCCTGTCGTGGTGTTCGGAAGCTACTCCAACGGAAGCGGTCGCGAGCACGTGGTGTCCGGCGGTGGTGGCTTCGAGTTCTAGTATGAAAAATCGCTCCGGCGCTGGCCCGAAATTGGCCGGCGCAGTCTCCCTGGCCGCCTTCATCATTGCTGCCAGCACGGCGCCGGTAGGTGCTCAACCGAGGCCATCGATACAGACTCAGCAGCAGGCTGCCCCCCAGCCCGCGCAGATCGACCGGAACGGGGTGCTCATCCTGATCCGGTCGACCTTGCTCGCGCTTCATGAGGCGAACGAGACCGGCAACTACACGGTGCTACGCGACCTCTCGGCGCCTGGGTTCCGAGACGCCAACACCGCAGCCCGCATCGGAGAGATTTTTGCCAGCCAGCGGACGCAGAAGCTCGACCTCTCTGGCGTTGCCGTGCTTGATCCGCAGCTGACGCTTCTGCCTCAGATCGAGGCCAACGGGCTGCTGCACATGGCGGGCTTCTTCCCCTCCGTGCCGAGCCAGGTGAACTTCGAACTGCTTTATGCCCCAGTCGATGGTAGGTGGCGGCTGTTCGGGATCTCGGTCAACGTAGGTTCGTCCACGCCAACGGCCCCCTCCCCGCCGCAACCGCCCCCTGCTGCGCAGGTGAGTCAGCAGAAGCAGGTAGAACCGCCGAAGGGGAAGCCGGCAGCAGCCACGCGCGCCACGAAGCCATCTGCTGGTGAGGCTGCTCCAGCAGGACCCTGATCGGCTTGGCGTCTCGGCCGGCGGCGGTCGCCTGTTGCACTTCACCCGGCGCTGGTTGGCCTGCCATGCCGAGATTGCCGCGCTGCTCGGCGAGCCGGAGCGGAGCGACGTGGCTGAGGCTCGGGCGATCCTGTCGGGGCGTTCGCCGGGCGGCCACACCATCGCAGCTCGCCCGGCTTGCACACGCGACCGCAGCGCGGTTGGAAGAGACGGCTTGATAGCACGATAGCTAAACGTCAACATGTCGAGCCGTCAATAGGCCAAGACATCGAGACGGGTCTACGTCTTGTGACCATGCCGTCTCAGGACATCGCGGATCGCATCCTCGGCGAGGGCCTGGGCGGTGGTGTCTTGATCCAGGGCGATCTGTCGAAGCGCCTTGCGCTCGGCCGGCGTCATGCGAACGATGATCTGCACGCGTCCGTCCGAGCCCTTCGCCGCCTTAGTGGGGTCGGGCGCGGTCTGGGCAGCCTTCTCCGTCTCCGGCGGTGCGACCTTGCGGGCAAGGCGGTCAGATAAGCTTGTGAGCGGCTGGCGTTCGCTGGTCATAGGCCCTGCCCTTTCATGGTCTCTTGAACCTCGTGCCATAGCGCCAGCATTTCTTCTGCGGCGCGCCCATTCGGTTCGAACTCGTTGACCGTCTGTCCGCCGATGACGGCGTGAGACATCGCCACCCGCTGCGAGACGACGGATCGGGCCACGGTCGCCCCCATGCGGGTCAACGTCTCACGCGCCTCGGCGACGATCGCGGGCTCGGTGGCTCCGGTCCGCGGCGGCGCGTGGTTGATGATGGCGAGCGGCACCTTGCCAACGCGCCGGGCTAGATCGAGCGTTGCGGCCACGGCGGCAAGATCGAACGGGCCAGGCCGCGTCGGGACGATGACGAGATCGGCAACACGCATCGCGTCGGCGATTGAGTTCTCGGCGTGAGGCGGCGTGTCGATGATGCTGTAGGCCACGCCCTCGGCTTCGGCAGCCGGTAATATTTTGGCAAGCTCGCGGGCCTCGCACTCGACCATGGCGGGCGTGTCCCCCTGTCGTAGGTCCCACCACCATTTCAGCGACCGCTGCGGATCGGTGTCGAACAGAAGGACCGGCTTCCCCGGCCCAGCCGCGATGACGCTTAGGTGCGTCGCGAGCGTCGTCTTGCCGACGCCACCCTTTCGGGCCGCTATCGTGATGGTTCGCATTCTCGCCGTCCTGCCGCCTCGACGCCGAGACTGAAAGGCGTCTGCTTAACAGTCCGTCAAGCTGGATCGACGCCAGGACGCATCGACGGCTCGCGTTCACGCCACCTTGATCGCGAGTTTTTTTGCCGTCTTGGAATAAAGACGTTCTGACGTTTAGACAGCTTGCTATCAAGCCGTCATCGGTCTAAGTTCCGATAACAGATACTATCACGGCGTGCCTGACTTGCGCTGATGGTGACAATCCTCGGTGATCTCGCAGAGTTCGAGCGCGAGACGATCCGGGCGCGGACAGGAGAGGGGCTGACGGGATTGTGGTACCGAGGACGCAGATCTCGGAGGGGAGATCGGATCTGTGAGGCGTCCAGGTTCAGTTCATGCGCTTGCGGCGCTCTAGAACCTCCTCACGGGCTAGTCGGCGCCCCAACTCCATCAGCAGGGCGTCCGCGAACACCTTGAGGTGTGGGTCCTGCAGATCGACGATCGCCTGCTGCGCAGCGATGGCATGATCAGCTGCACGATCCAACGGCGTCCCTTCGGTCTGGCTATCAGCGTCTTCGAAAGTGCCCTCGCTCATCCGCATCTGCGTGATGTCGATGATGATGCCCGCACCGGTTTGCGGCCGGCCGTGATAATCCCCGGTGAAGCGACCGCGCGCTAACACCCAGCGCGTTCGGCCGTCGACTGAGATCACGCGATATTCGGTCAGAAAACCACTGCTCGCGCTGGCGCTGCTGCGGATCAACTCCAGCACCCGCCTCTGGTCATCGGGATGGATGCCATCGATGAAGCGCGAGAGAGGCAAGCCCTCCTCGGCCTCTTCCGGATCGACGTTGAAGAGCAGCGCCACCACGGCATCGACGCGAGCCCGATCGGAAGCGGCATCCCACTCCCATCGCCCGATCACATCCAGGGCGTCCAGGGCCGTCTGAAAAGCGCGAGGACAGGTCTGGCCGCTGGAAGTTTTGTTCTTCGGCATCGGAAAATCCCTCCTCAAGCCCGGAGGCATGTCCTTGTACCGGCTTGTCCGACGCAACCTCAAGGGATTTAAAAATGTTAAGTTACAACTGTGGCGTGCCTGCAATGCTTCAGGGGGGAGTAATTGTATTAGGAGTACCGTAAGAGGCACTCCGCGCGCCCACACGGAAAAGGCCATGGGATCGAAGATGCCGCCTCCCGGCAAACCGCCGGAGCCTGATCTAAGAGAGGGCGATGCCGTAGGCTCTCATCGTTCGGGGCACCTCGTTGCCAGAGCTACGTCGTTGCAGCGCATCGCCGACGCGCTGCAGGTCTCGCCAACCATTCTGTATCAACCGCAGAGTGCCATAGAGGCGGCCAAGCCCACGGGACAGACGGGGGACTATCGCGGTCAGGAGGGTGAGTGCGCGGCGCTCATCCACGCGTTCCTGCGCATCGCTGATCCTGAAGAACGCCGCCGGATCTTGGCTCTCGTACAGGCGTCGGCCGAGCGGGCCTGAGGTCAAAGTGCCCGCAGGCAGGTGGCCAGCGATAGTGGATCGTAGTGCGCCGCGCTGCTCGGAGAGCCAGAGCGGGGACGACGCTGCCGAGATAGCTCAGGGCTGAGCCAGCCTATGGCAGCGTCGCCAGTCGCCAGGGGCGAGGCTTCGGGGCGGTTCCGGTCGGCAATCTTAACGCACCGATCCCGTCGTCTCGATCTCAACATGCGAGACAACCGAGCCCGCCTTGGTAAGGGACGGCGTGGTGGTCAAATCAGAGACCGGGCGGACGTTCGCCGTCGCACGAGCCTGCTCGCGGTAGAGCGGCGGGGTGAGATTGGTCCGCTCATCTGCCATTGCTGCACCAGCGAAGGTGGTGAAGGCGAGAGCGCTAAGAGCAAACGCACGCATAGACATAGTCTTGATCCCTCAGGGGTTTTTCAGGGGGTTCGCCCTGCTTCGAGAGGGAATATGCATCGCACCGCAACATGCATCAAACAGATTGGATCGATAGCAGGTATCGATGCGATCAATGATGCGGGTGGCGCTTAAACCAGGATCAATTAGGTGCTCGCCGGGCGCCCCATCATCGAGGCGCACCCGGTTCGCACACCCGACTGCAGCGCGGTCAGTACATCCTGAAACAAGGTATCGCGGCATCCCTGCAATCCAGTGTGCCGCTTTCACGTATCTGCGCTGGACAGCAAAGCCTTAACCGCGGAAAGCGAGGATGCCGCCGATCCGCACGCCCGCGACGCAGGGAACCCTCGATGCATGTGATCCTGATTGCAACGCAGAAAGGCGGCAGCGGGAAAAGCACCTTGGCCGCGCACTTCGGGGCACTCGCCGAGCGGGACGGCCGAACGCTCTTGATCGATGCCGACCCGCAGGGCTCGCTTTCGTTCTGGTATAAGCGCCGTGCGGCTGAGACGCCCTTGCTCGCCAAAGCCGACGGCACATCGATCGCCTCGACCCTCGAAGCCGCAGAGGCCGACGGCTGCGCTTGGGCGGTAATAGACAGCCCGCCGCACAACGCCGCCCTTACGGCCTCAATGATGTCCCGGGCGACCGTGACGGTGATCCCGGTTCGACCCGGCCCGTTCGACCTCGACGCGGTGGCCGCGACCCTCGCCATGGCCCGGAGCCTCAAGGCGCCGATCGCCTGCATCATTAATGCGGCGCCTCCCATCACGCGAGGCGAGACAGAGACCGCAATCGTTGCCGAAGCCCGCGCCGTCCTCGTCGGCATGGGCGCCCCCGTGCTGCCGGGCCAGATCTCCCAACGCGCGAGCCTGTCGCACGCCCTCATCACCGGGCAGAGCGTGAACGAATACGATCCCGACAGCCGGGCAGCCGCTGAGATTGGCGCCATGTGGTCGGCCGTCTCCGGGCTCGCCCACACCTTTCCCCGCAAGCCGTAGAGCCGGCACCGCGGCAAGCCGCTTCCCCTTCAAGCCTGCATCCCGTCAAAGAGGGTTTCCCGATGGCTCCCCCCAAGCGTCCGTCCCTTGCCGGCCTAGTCGAGCCGAAAGCCTCCGCCCCCGAGCCGCAGGCTTCAACGTCGACGTTGACGGCCGACGAGCGCGACCCGGCTCCCGTCGCCACCACGCCCGGCGACCTCAAGACGATGCAGGTTCGGGTGAACCGTGCCGGCTGGCTCGAAATGTCCCGGTTGGCCCAGGACCGAGACGTGCCGCTCGAAGCCCTGATGGTCGAAGCATTCAACGACGTGCTGACAAAGCACCGCAAGCCGCCCGTGGTCGAACGGCGCCAGCCGGTCAAGCGCTAAGGGTTGGGTTGCAGGAGTGGCACGGTTTGCCACTTCACCAAAGCGACCGCAGCCTTCGCCAGGTTGGCGCCTCCTCGGATGCAGATGCCATCTTGGCGCCTGCATCGGACGCAGCGGCCAGCTTTGCGCTCGCATCGTTCCGCTCCTCGCCCACTTGGCGAAAACCTCAACCCATGGTTCGCGGGAGTGCGGCGAACCGCTTTGCAGGGATGCAGGTATCGCGGGATCAAGGCTTGCGGGCGGCGCTGCATTCCGTCAAGTTCGGTGAACGCAAGACAAGAGACATTATCTTGCGTTGGGGGGCTTCCATGGATGTCGTTGTGACGCCGACCGGCTCGAAGGGCACTTCATGGAGCCTGACGGATCGGCTGAGCCGGCAGCTCGGCACGATCGAACAGGATGCCGAGGAACTGTTCCAGATCACTCCCGAAGATCGCGGCGCCTTGAACACCGTCCCTTGCACGCACCCGACGCTCGACACGGCGATGACGGCCATCGCGAAACATATGCAGGGTGCGTGCACGCTCGACAGCCAGGATTGGGACTGACGGCGGTGACCACGCTCCCTGCGATCATCGAGCCCGACATGCAGCAAGTGCCGGCACTGCCGCCAACGCAGGCCGACGACGACGGGCAGATGATCCGGCTGTGGCTGGCCCGGTCCGCGAGCCCGAATACGCGGCGCAACTATGAGCGCGAGGCGCGGCGCTTCCTGGCGCATGTCGGCAAGCCTCTCGGGTCGGTGCGGATCGGTGACCTACAGGATTATGTCGCCAGCCGGCCAGGCTCGTCGGCAACCGTCGCGCTCGCTGCCTCGGCGCTCAAGAGCTTGTTCACGTTCGCCCAAGAGGTCGGGTTCCTGCGCTTCAACATCGGCGCGGCCGTGAATGTGCCGCCGATCAAGAACACCCTTGCCGAGCGCATCATGCCGGAGGCCGACGCGCTACTGATGATCCGGCAGGAACCAGACCTGCGGAACCGCGTGCTGCTGACGGTCCTCTACGGCGGGGGGCTGCGGATCTCGGAAGTGTGCGGCCTTCGCTGGCGCGACCTCGCGGTTCGCGACGAGGCCGGGCAGGCGACGATATTCGGCAAGGGCGGCAAGACGCGGGTGGTGCTGCTGTCGGCCGCGACGTGGAAGGTGCTGACGGCCCTGCGAGGCGAGTCCGGGCCGGATGTCCCGGTATTCCTCTCGCGGAAGGGCGGGGCGCTCGATCCGAGCGCAGTGCATCGCGTCGTTAAAGCGGCCGTTGCTCGGGCTGGGTTGTCGGCGGAGATCTCGGCGCACTGGCTCCGGCACGCTCACGCCTCGCATAGCTTGGACCGCGGGGCGCCGATCCACCTCGTTCAAGCAACCTTGGGGCACGCCTCGGTGGCGACGACAGGGCGCTACCTGCATGCACGCCCTTCGGAAAGCTCGGCTCGGTTCCTTGGGGTCTAATCGCGGGCACGGCACATTGAGCCGGCGGAACGCCTTCAAGGGACACTCGGGCAGCGGCTTCTTATAAGCATCAGCACAAACGAAAACGGCCGGGGTTTCCCCCGGCCGCTCTCTGATCGTTGAAGCTATATCGCTTAGCGGAGGAGCTGCAGGACGCCCTGCTGGGCCTGGTTGGCCAGCGACAGCGCCGAGATCGTCAGCGAGTTGCGGGTCGAGAGGGCCTGGGAGTTGGCAGCCTCCTCGTTCAGATCGGCGCTGGTGAGGTTCGACGAGCCGGTCTGCAGGACGTTGATGATGCTCTTGTTGAAGTTCTGACGGTTCTGCACCACCGAGAGGTTGGAGCCGAAGGTAGAAGCCTGAGCCCGCAGCGCGGAGGAGGCGGTGGACAGCGAGGCGATCACGTTGTTAGTCGCCGAGTTGTCCTCGAACTCGTTCGCGCCGTTCTGCCCGAGCTTCGACAGGCCGAGGCCCGAAGCGTCGAACTGCACACCCTGAAGGTTTAGGGTCGAGCTGCCCTTCTCGTTAAAGGTCAGCTTCAGGGTGTCGCCGTTGAGCAAGTTGACCCCGTTGAAGGACGAGTCCTGAGCCGTCGTCTTGATATTGTCGAGGATCGAGTTGAACTGGCTCAGCAGCGAGGAGCGGGTGTTCTGCGAGTTCACGTCGGCGACCGGTGCGGCGGCCGTCGAGAACAGGCTGGCCGCCGTGCCGCCGATCGCACCACCGTCGACGGAGCCGCCGATGGTCGACGACGCGTGGTCGTTGGTGGTCTGGATCGTCAGCTTGCCGCTGGCATCGATCGTCGCCGACAGGTTGTTGGCGCCGAGCTTGGTGTTGAGCTGATCTAGCGTCTTGACGGTGCCGTTCGTGCCATCGCCGAAGGTTACGCTGGCCGCGGTGCCGCCGTTGAGGGACGCGAAGGTCAGGGTCTTGCCGGAAAACCCGCCCGGCAGAGCGCCACGCGACGCGGAGAAGCTGGTGTCCGTCCCCGTGCTGCCGTTCAGCCCGAGGCTCGACAGAGCGTTGCCGGTCCCGGTGATGCTGAGGTCGGCGGTGGTTCCGGTGCTGAGCTTGAGGGCGCCGCCCACGACGCTCGAGTTCGTTGTGCCGGTGGTGGTCGACAGGTTCGCGCCCGAGGTGGTGAGCGCTGCGGTCTGCACGCCGGTGGCGAGATCGATGGCCGTGGCGACGTCGGCTAGGGTGCTGCCCTGAAGGTAGACCGTCGAGTTGCCGTTGCCGTCCGTCTCGAGGTGGCTGGTGCTCACCACACCCTGATGCGAGGCGCTAGCGCTCGGGACCGGGGCGTTCTTGAAGGTGATGGTCTTGCCGTTCACGTTGAGGGTCGAGGCGTCCTGGATGAGCGAGCTGGCGCTGGCCGAAGACACGGACCGCACCGCGGACAGGGAGGCCGTACCCGAACCCGTCGACGCGGACAGGCCGAGCGCGTTCAGGATGTCGGCCTTGCCGGAGACACTGAGGTCCGCACCGGTGCTGGACTTCAGCCCGATCGTGCCCGTAGTGCCAGTGGCGGTGATGGCCGAGGCAGTACCCGTAAGTGAGGCAACGCCAGCCGTTGAGCCCGTGACGGTCTGAACGCCGCTCGCAACATCGATCGCGCTCAACACGTCACCGACCGTGGTGGCTGTGTTCAGGTACACGGTCGAGTTGCCGCTACCATCAGTGACAGTGTTGGCGCCGGCGCCGGTCGAGGCGAGGGCTAAGTTGGTGCCGGTCAAGGTCGACGCGGCGGGCGTCGCCGCGGTCTTGAACGTCACGGTTTTGCCGTTAACGTTGAGCGTATCGCCATCAGTGAACTTAGTGTTCGCCGCAGTGGTCAGTGCCCCGGTCGAGCCGTAGAGCAGCGTGCTGGTTGAGATGGCCGCCGCGGTACCTGCGTTGTCGCTCTTCGCCGAGCCGGTGTAGGTGCCCGCCGTGCCGCCGAGGGTGGTCGAGCCGGACGCAGCGGTCGCGCCGCCAGCAGTGCCGTTGAACAGCACGTTGCCGACAGCCGAGGTGCTCGCGTAGGAGGTGGTGCCGCGCAGGTCTGCCGCGTTTGCGCCGGTGATCGTGGTCGAGACGTTCGACTTCGTGGAGTAGCCGATCGTGCTCTGAAGTGCCTGGTTGGCGACCGACTTCGCCGAGTCGACCAGCTTCTGGAGCGAGGTGAGGCCCGTGTTGGCGGCCTGGATCACCTGGACACCGTTCGAGATCGAGTCGAGCAGGTTCGAGAGGTCGCTTGAGCGGCTGTCGAGGCCCTGCGAGGTGAAGAACGAGGTCGGGTTGTCGAGGGCCGAGTTGACCTTCTTACCGGTCGACAGGCGGTTCTGGGTCGTTGCCAGCAGGTTCGCAGTGTCCTGAGCAACGAGGAGGTTTTGGCGGGTCGCGCCCGATAGAGTGATGCCTGACGACATAGTAGCTGATCCTTTGGATCTAAGAAGCCCTCTAATTTCGAAGGCGCATCACCAGAGGGCTTAAGCCCCTAATTTCATGTAAAATCGGCCTGCGAAATTTTAAGCGACCAAAACGAAATGACCTTATGGTTAATCGATCATTAACTCAGCTAATATACAGAAATATAGCGATAAAAATTTCCGAATAGGCGGCCAAATAGGCGAGAATGGGTCTACGCAATGGCATTAAAGCTAACGATCAAGCCTGGTGAAACAGTTTATATCAATGGCGCCGAGATTTGCAATGCAGGTTCCACTGTAAGCTTGGTTCTGAAAAATCATTGTCGTATCTTACGCGAAAGCGAGATGATCCGCGAGAGCGATGCCATCTCGCCTTGCTCCAAGATGGTCTTTGCGCTCCAGCAGATCGTGCTGAAAGAGAACCCATTCGAAGAGTTGAACGAACTCTCGGGATTGGCCGTCCAGATCTTGCAGACCATGCCAATCGTCGCTCCGCAAATTCTGGAGATCCAGCAGCTACTAAGCGAGAAGAGGACGCACGTCGCGTTCAAGAAGGGTAAGGCGCTGATGGCACTTGAGGCTGATGAGTTCCGCATAGCCAAAGCTGGATAACCGCTGCGGAGGTTTGGTCACAGCCAGAGCACATTTCGGGCACCCTACGTCACCATCCACGATCCCGATCCGGTCGGTGCGATAGCCGCTGCTCTTCGGCTTCGGCCTGGCCAGCTTTCTCTGAAGCCTGCCACAGTGAGGTTAGCGTTCCAGCGAATTTTGCATTTTTCGCAACCTCAGATAGTTTGTAAACCTATAGCCTGCTATATAGGGTGCAGATAGTAATCTAGTTGCGTGCTGTAGCCTCAATGATTGAGACTCCGGGTAGATTTCTTTTAGAGAACGGCATCGAAGCTCAATGCGTTGCCCGGATCTCACCAAGCTCAGTTTTCGAAATAATAAGACGCGGCGGAATGTTGCTGGTTCGACGTGGCATGAAGGCGACTTGCTACCTTGACTCAGTTGGGGTCGTGCCGGGGCTGATCAGTGAGGTGAGCCCCTCCGGTTTTACTATGCTTGTCGAAGCAAGTGGAGAGCGTCAGACCAGAATTGAGGATCGACTGGCGTGGCTACGTGCCCGTGCCGGTGATACAACCGATCAGCGTAGTGATCCTCGGATTGTGCCAGTTCAGAAGGCTGTCAACGTAAGGCTCCCGAACAGCCAGACCGTTGTCGCAGAGATCGTCGATCTTTCGATGTCTGGCGCAGCACTTGCGACGAGCGAACGCCCTGATCCTGGGTCAGCCGTCACTGTTGGGAAACGGTTCGCTACGGTTGTACGACAAACCGCGGACGGGATCGCCGTTCGGTTCAAACTCCCGTTCAGCCCAACCACTTTCAACGAACAGGTGGTGTTGTAATGGGGCAGCCGGTGACCGAACGGCGCAACCTGCCGCGCAAGCGGGTGCTGAAGGCGGCCAAAATCATCTTTTCTCACGGTGGATCGGTGATGGACTGTACGGTCCGGAACGTGTCGAACGCGGGTGCAAAGCTCACCCTACCATCGTCGGTTGGCGTACCGGAGACATTCACTCTGGTGATCGAAGCAGATGGCACCCAACACGCCTGCAAGCTCATCCGTCGAGAGAGCGAGGCAGTTGGGGTTCAGTTCGTCTCATCACTGACATAAGCCCCCCCCCCGAAGGCAAGCAGTCCTTCGGTAAAAACCTTCAGTTTAAATGCAAGCTGCCTCGTGGACTGGTAGTCAGACCGCTAAGATGCGCATCAAGCTGATCGCGGATCTCGCGGGCCATCGCTAGATCAAGCCTTAAACGTGCTGCAACAATCGGATCAGGCTGCACACTTCCATCCACAAGCACTGCCATTCGGTCTGTAAAAAGATTGAGAGCAACCGTCTGTCCATTTAAGACAATACTGACAGCGCCTGTAATGTGCCGGACAGGAACCTCATCCGGGTCAGGCGTAGCATCAGCTGGCATTTTATAGGTCCTTTCCTAATCAAATCATTATGGTTTGATTGGCCGCTTCAGTAATAAAGTGGCATAAATCATTGTTCTTATAC
>NZ_VRVF01000094.1:0-15076 GCF_008040045.1 Methylobacterium sp. WL8
AGCTGAAAATTATTTATCCAACTTGAATCAGCTTGTTAAACGCGATTGTCGCCGGATTAGCTAAACGGCCTGCGACGCTTAAGCGCCATAAGACGCGCTCGACATGTAGGCCTTTAACAGGAACTACAACTAGCGTGCCTAGGCTGATCTGGTCGCGTATCGTAGCAACTGAAATCATCGCGATGCCAAGGCCGCCTGCAACGAGCTGTTTAGTCACCTCCGTACTACCGACTTCAAGCTGTCGAACTGGGTAGACCTGCTTTGCGTTCAAGGCATCCGCGACCACCTCGCGAGATCCGGAGCCCGGTTCTCTTACAATAAATATTTCGTCCGTCATACGATGCGGATCAATTGGTTCTGTCGTGTTTGCAAAACTATGCTCCGGCGAAGCTATAAGCACCATCTCATCTTTACGCCAATATTCGCTCACAATGCCAACTTCTTGGACGGGACCTTCAACCAAAGCCACATCGATTTCATGGGAAATCAGTAATTGGGTTATTGACCGTGTGTTCGCGCTTATAATATTGAGCTTAATACCGGAATACGCACGATGAAATATACCAAGATAGGGCGGTATTATATAAGTTGCGATCGTCGTGCTCGCTCCGATCCGTAATGTACCGCCGCCGAGGGCTCGCATTGCATGCAATTCTTCTTCAGCATTCCGCTCTATGGCGAAGAGAACTTTAGCATGCTGCATGAGAGCTTCGCCCTCTCGAGTCGGACGGACACCTCGTGCGCCTCGATCGAGCAATCTACACCCTACCTGAAGTTCAAAGTCGCGTACCCCCTTCGAGATTGCGGGCTGACTGATGCGTAACTCGTCAGCGGCTCGGGAGAAACTCCCGGTCTGAGCCACGGTCGCGAACAGCCGCAGAAGGTGGAGATTGAGTGCCATAACCTCAGTTTATAGCCCTAAAATTGAATTATATTTGCATGAATCATATCAAAAAGAGGAGAGTTATGGCGCGATATGGGCCTCGGATAGAAAAATGATGCCGCCTCCCCCGTTGATCGGACGAGGGAAGGAGAGAGTTCCGAGGCTCAAGACGGTCCGGATGGCGCTTGCGGCGCACGCCCCGGGGCATCGATCAGGTACCGTCTGGGAGACACGCCATGCAACTCGCCACCGATCCACCTATCGGACTAAGAGTCGAACTTACCGCTTCTGATAGGGCGGTTGCTGCAGTCACGACTGACATTGCCGGACGCCTGGAGAGGCTGCCGATGTCGGCCTACCAGCGCAAGATATTCGCGATCATTGCCTCTGCGTGGCTCGTTGATCAGGTCGACGTTGCTCTCCTGACCTTCCTCCTTGGCTCCATTGTCGTCGCCTTCGGATTGACGCCGACCGAGGCGGGACAGCTCGCGGCAATGACCTTCGCCGGCCAGCTCGTAGGCAATGTGATCGCTGGAATGGCCTCGGACCGCTTCGGACGCAAAACGGTGTTCCAGGTGACGATGGTCATCTGGGGCTTTGCCAGTCTCGCAGCCGCCGCTGCGTGGAGCCTGCCCGCTCTGATGGTCTGCCGCTTCCTGATCGGGGTCGGGGTCGGCGGCGAGGCCCCGGTGGCGCAGGCGATGGTCTCGGAGATCGTACCCGCGAACGTACGCGGCAAGTACATCGCCTTCATGGAGGGGTTCTGGGCGATCGGCTACGTCCTTTCGGGAGCGATCAGCTTCTTCGTGCTGCCCTATCTCGGCTGGCGCTGGGCCTTTGCAATCGTCGGTTTACTTTCGATGGTCGTGCTCTTGGTACGACGCTCTATGCCGGAGTCGCCGCGCTGGCTCGCCGATAACGGTCGCCACGCCGAGGCGGATGCAGTGATGTCCATGATGGAGCACGAAGTCGAGCGCGCCACTGGCCGGCCGCTACCTCCCGTGGCTCCTTCCGTCACTGCCGTGGCCTCTGTTCCGGTACCGCACCAGAACCCAGTCAAGACACTATTCTCGCCAGAGTATCGGATGCGCACCGTGATGGCCTTTGGGATGTGGTTCTTCGCGCTGATCGGCTTCTTCGGCCTCAATTCCTGGATCGCGGTGCTGCTGAAGGAGCGCGGCTTCTCCATCGTTGGCTCTGTCGGGTTCGTGACGCTGATCACCGTCGGCGGCATCCCCGGCTTCTTCACCGCGGCACTGATGCTGGAGAAGGTCGGACGTAAGGCTACGACGGCGGGGTTCCTAATCTGCGCGGCCGTGGCGGCCTACGTCTACGGCAACGCCGTCGACCAGACCTGGCTGTTTGTCTCGGGCTTCGTGATGCAGTTCTTCATGTTCGGCATGTGGAGCTGCCTCTACGCCTACACCCCGGAGCTATACCCGACCCGGGCACGGGCGACGGGGGCCGGCTTTGCCTCGGCCTTCGGGCGGATCGGTGCGATCCTAGGGCCGATGATCGTGCCGGTGCTGGTACGGGACTACGGCCCAGCCACCGCCTTCCAGGTCGGCGCGGGCGGTTTTGTGATCGCCGCGATCCTCGTCTTGACGCTAGGCGTTGAGACCCGCGGCAAGGTGCTCGAAGCTGTCTCACACTAAAGCGAATTCGCCGGCGCGCGGCCTGGCGCGCCGGTCCCTTTAGTACCTGCTAGAAAGTTCAGAAAATGCCTGTCGTCGATATGCGCAGCCGCCCCACCTTCCTGCACGCCTTCTTCGGCGCCGAGCCAGATACACCGTCCTACGGCGTCGTGCGTTGGCTCAACAAGCGCGTCGGCACGCAGGAGATCGATCACTTCACCCGCGGCATGACCGTCGAGGGGTTTCGCTCCGAGATGGACGACGCCGGTATCGACGTCGCAATCATGGTGGCCCGGTCGGTACCAGGCGTCCGGATCCCCAACGATGCTCTCGCCGAGGTCGCCCGGCATGAGCCCCGGCGACTCATCGGTATCGCCTCCATCGATCCGATCGAACTTGGCCGAGACGCAGCGGTGGCGGAGGCCAAGCGCGCCGTGACGGAGCTCGGCTTCAAGGCCATCAACATCGATGCCGGCTTCTACGCGGAGGGGATGCGGGCCGACGACGATCGTTTGATGCCGCTCTACGAGCTAGCTCAAGACCTGCGCGTGCCGGCCTTCGTAATGTCGGGTCCGACCACACCAGACCTGCGTCTCAACGATCCGCTGGCGGTCGATCGCGTGGCAAAGACGTTTCCGAAGCTCCCATTGGTCTGTTGCCATGGCTTCTACCCGAACGTCGCCGAGATGGTCACCGTTGCATTCCGGAACGAGAACGTCTTCGTCTCGCCCGACATGTACACCTTCGCGGTTGGTGGAAAGCTCTATGTGGAGGCGGCCAACGGCTTCATGAAGGATCAGTTCTTGTTCGGCTCCTCCTTCCCCTTCAGGCCGATGCGTCAGGGCGTCGAGGATTTCCGCGCTCTCGGGCTGTCGGACGCGGCGCTCGACGCCGCATTGTGGCGTAACGCCGATCGGCTGCTCAATCTTGGCCTTTCCGCCTAAGGCTGTCGGTACACATAAAATATCGGGAGGCTGCGAAAGACATGCTGAGACGCGATATCCTGCTGGGTGCGGGCGCTCTGGCGCTCGCTGGACGCCCTGCGTTTGCGAGCGAAGCGGATCTCCCCTTCGGCAACGGCGACCGCAAGCTCGTGGCCTATCCCGGCAAGCGCCCGCTCTTACAGATGACCGCCCGCCCGCCGCAGCTCGAAACGCCGTTTTCCGTGTTCGACGAAGGCGTGATCACCAAGAATGATGCGTTCTTCGTGCGTTACCATCTCGCCGATATTCCGACCGAGATCGATCCCGAGACCTTCCGCGTCACGATCAAGGGTCACGTCGACAAGCCGCTGTCACTCTCGCTGGCCGAACTCAAGGCGATGCCACAGGCCGAAGTGGTCGCGGTGAACCAGTGCTCGGGTAACTCACGCGGGTTCTTCGAGCCACGCATGGCCGGTGGACAGCTCGCCAACGGCGCCATGGGGAACGCCCACTGGAAAGGTGTCTCGCTCAAAGCCGTGCTGGACAAGGCCGGGGTCAAGGCCGGAGCGGTGCAGGTCTCGTTCGAAGGACTCGACGGACCGATCCTGCCGGAGACTCCGGATTTCGCCAAGGCGCTACCGATCGACCACGCCAACGATGGCGAGGTGATGCTGGCGTTCGCCATGAACGGCGAGGACCTGCCCTGGCTCAACGGATATCCGCTTCGCCTCGTTGTGCCGGGCTTCTACGGCACCTATTGGGTCAAGCACCTCAACGCGATCACCGTCCTCGACAAGCCGTTCGAGGGGTTCTGGATGAAGTCCGCCTATCGCATCCCGGACAATCCGTGCGCCTGCACCGAGCCCGGCAGGGCGCCGACAAGTACGGTCCCGATCGGACGCTTCAATGTCCGCTCCTTCGTGACCAATCTCACTGACGGCGCCAATGTGAAGGCCGGCAAGTCCGACCTGCGCGGCATCGCCTTCGACGGTGGCTCCGGCATCAAGGGCGTGGACGTCTCTACCGACGACGGCAAGACCTGGATGCCGGCCAAGCTCGGGCAAGATCTCGGGCGCTATTCGTTTCGGCCGTGGACGCTCGCTGTGGACCTCTCCGCCGGGGCGCATGCCATCAAGGTCAAGGCTACGGGTAACGACGGCACCAGCCAGCCCATGGAGCCGCGCTGGAACCCAGCCGGCTACATGCGCAACGTCGTCGAGACCACTCGCATCCAGGCAGCTTGAGGGAGGCGGACATGATGCGTTTCATCTACGCGACCACCCTGATCCTCACGGCCGGGGGAGCCCTTGCGGCCCCGAAGACCTACACGCTGCCCGAGCCGACAGCGCAGCTCAAGCCAGCCGAGGGACATACGGCCGGCCTCGAAGCTGCGCAGGCCGCCTGCCAAACGTGCCACTCCGTCGACTACATCGCGATGCAGCCGCCGGGGAAGGGCAAGGCGTTCTGGGAGTCCGAAGTAACCAAGATGATCAAGGTCTATCATGCACCAATAGACGAGGCCGATGGCAAGGCCATTGCCGCCTACCTCGCCGCCACCTATTGAGCGCGCCCGCGCGACCGGTCTGTGTCCGCTGCTGCGAACCGCGGCCTATCGCATCGCCACGAGCTGCGTCGCGTAACTTGCGACCTGCGAGACCAACGGCACGTCGTAGACAAAGATCCGGCCGGCGACGATGAGCAGGGCTAGCCCCCAGAACACCGCGCCGCCAATCCGGCGGGCGGCCCGATCCCCGGCATCGCTCATGCAGGCGCGGGCGACGCTGTCAGCGACGGGTTCGCCGAAGGGTTCGAACGTAACGGCGAGCCGCGGGTCGGAGAGCGTGCGCATGAGTGGTAAAATCGCGCTTCAAGACGCAACGTTCAACGGACGCGTCTTCCGAAGTTTCGCCCATGCGGAGAGCATCCTTCTATCGGTGCCCGTCATGGCGCAAGGTTTCTTCCCATGGCGCCGAGACCTCGCCCCGTGAGCCCACACGCGTCTCCCGGCTCCGTGCCCGACGCAGCTAGCGGTGCTCCCGTTGCCGTCGCCACTTCCGCCACCCCGCCCCTGACGGCGAGCCATCGTGAAGAACCTGCGGCCATGACGAAGACCACGGTGCTACCGGGCATCGTTTTGTGCCTGGCCATCGCCGGCGTCTCGGTGGCGGCCCAAGCTGTAGAGGAGCGGGCACTGGAGCACCCCTACGTCGAGGCCTTGGTGGTAGCGATCCTGCTGGGCATCGCCGTACGCACCGTGTGGGCACCGGACGCGCGCTTCCGCAGCGGCATCGCGTTCTCGGCAAAGCAGCTGCTGGAGGTCGCCGTCGTGCTGCTCGGGGCTTCCCTGAGCCTCGGGGCGATCGTCGCCTCCGGGACGGCACTGCTCGTGGGCATCGTCGCCACCGTGATCGTCGGGATCGGCGCCAGCATTCTGATCTGCCGGGTGCTTGGCCTGCCGGCCCGGATGGCGATCCTGGTCGCCTGCGGCAACGCGATCTGCGGAAACTCGGCCATCGCCGCGGTCGCCCCGGTGATCGGCGCCGAGCCCAAGGACATCGCCGCCTCGATCGCCTTCACCGCGGTGCTCGGCGTGCTGATGGTGCTCGGCTTGCCGCTGTTCGTACCGCTCGCTGGCCTCTCCGACAACCAGTACGGCGTGCTCGCCGGGCTCACCGTCTACGCAGTGCCGCAGGTGCTCGCCGCCACCGTGCCGGTGAGCCTCCTGAGCACCCAGGTCGGGACCCTGGTGAAGCTCGTACGCGTGCTGATGCTCGGCCCGGTGGTGGTCTTTTTCTCCTTGATCGCGCCCCGCCTGCCGCCAGAGCTGGGCGCGGCACCCCCGAAGGCCGGGCGGCCTGGCTTCACCAAGCTGGTGCCGTGGTTCATCCTCGGCTTCCTAGCGCTAGCCTCCGCTCGCTCCCTCGGCCTGATCCCCGACGCGGCGGTCGCGCCGCTCACCCGGCTTGCGGGCTTCCTGACCGTGCTCTCGATGGCGGCACTAGGCCTGGGCGTCGACGTGCGCGTGCTTGCCCGGGTCGGCGGTCGGGTGACGCTCGCTGTCACCGGGTCCCTCGTGGTGCTGGTCGTTGTCAGCCTACTACTCATCCGCGGTCTCAGAATCGTTTAAAGGACCAGCGAGCGCCAAGGATGCCACCAGCGCGGATTGGTCCCATATTCTCGCGTTGTACAGACGACCCTATTGTCGGGAAAACGGTCGGATCTCCGACACATCGGTTAGGTTGTTATCGACCCTTCGCAGACTCTTGGAAGGTCCGCTTCGCGGCAGGGTGGTAAGCGCCGACCTAAGACCGGGTAGGGTGGGAAGCAGCTTGGCTGCTTTCAGTCGCAACACGTTCTTAAGCGGACCTAGGATGACCCGCCGTCTCCTAATGGACGGCCCGACCCGTCTCAGCGCCGAATTCCGTTAGGGTCGGATGCCGACTTCATTGGAGGCGGCGCGGAAGTGCTCTGCCTCGGGAGACAGCGTGATCCACAATTGCAAAGCCCCGGTCACGCGACGCCTCGTGCTGGTCCGGCATGGCCAGAGCGTAGCCAACCGATCCGGCCTGTTCACGGGATTGCTAGACTCGCCCTTGACCGAGCAGGGCCGGATGGAAGCCGAGGCAGCCGGGCGGCGTTTGGCAGAGCGCAGCTGGCGCTTTTCCGCTGCCTTCACCTCGACGCTGACGCGGGCCGTCGTGAGCGGCCGGCTTATTCTCGATGCGCTCGGGCAACCCGGATTGGTCCCCCAACGCTTCGCCGCGCTCGACGAGCGAGACTACGGCGACCTCAGCGGGCTCGACAAGATCGCCGCCGATGCGCGCTGGGGGGCGGAGCGGATCGAGACCTGGCGCCGCTCCTACGCAGAGGCGCCGCCGAACGGTGAGAGCCTGCGCGATACCGTCGCCCGCATCGTCCCATGCTACCTCCGAACCATCCAGCCGGCGGTTATGGGCGGAGACGTGCTCGTCGTCGCCCACGGCAATTGCCTGCGGGCGCTTGTCATGGCGCTTGAAGACCTGAGCCCCGCGGAGGTCGAGCACCTCGAACTCGCGACGGGCTCCGTCAGGATCTATGAGCTTGCTGCGGACACGACGATCACGGCCCGCTGGATCGACGGGTGAATCCGCCTGTCGGCCCGCCACAATGCGTCTCCGCAAAGTCTGAAGGGGTCCGCATTTCATCTATTTCAGTGATGAAAAACATCTAATCATTCCGTTGGAGTGAATGAATGGGACCTGGGATCCTCCGGCATCACATCGGAGCCATCCATGTCCGCGCTCAGACTTTTCTCCCACTCTTGTTCGACGCGTACCTTGGCCGGCATGAGAGCCATCCTTCCGGGAATGGGCCTCTGCGTGGCGGTCACCGCCGCAGCGATCGGCTTCGAAGCCGCCGAGGCGCATCTGTTCGGTCGTGCCTGGCTCGAAGCCCTGGTGCTCGCGATCCTGCTCGGCAGCGCGATCCGCACCATTTGGACCCCGTCGCAGCGTTTCTTTCCCGGCATCGCCTTCGGGGCCAAGACCGTGCTGGAGATCGCGGTCGTACTACTCGGCGCGTCGCTCAGCCTCGCGACGATCCTCGCCGCCGGACCGGGCCTGCTCTTCGGCATCGCGGGCGTCGTCGTCGTGGCGATCCTGTCGAGTTACGGCATCGGCCGAGCGCTCGGGCTGCATCCGCGCATGGCGATCCTCGTGGCCTGCGGGAACTCGATCTGCGGCAACTCGGCGATCGCGGCCACGGCACCGGTGATCGGCGCCGACGGCGAGGACGTCGCCGCCTCCATCGCCTTCACCGCGGTGCTGGGCGTGCTGGTGGTGCTCGGCTTGCCGCTGCTGGTGCCGCTGCTCGGTCTGTCGCCGATGCAGTACGGCGTGCTCGCCGGCCTCACCGTCTACGCCGTGCCGCAGGTCCTCGCCGCCACCGCGCCGGTCGCGGCGCTCAGCGTCCAGGTCGGAACCCTGGTGAAGCTCGTCCGGGTGCTGATGCTAGGCCCGGTCGTCCTGGTGCTCTCCCTCGGCGCGAGCCGGCTGCGCGAGGAGACCGACGAGTCCGCTCCCGGCGTCACCGCCGGTGACCGCCCGGCCCCCGGCGGCCTCGCGATTCACCGCTTGGTGCCGTGGTTCATCCTCGCCTTCCTGGCACTCGCGGCACTTCGCTCGGCCGGGCTGATCCCGCAGGTCGCGCTCGCGCCGATGTCAGAGACCGCCAACATGCTGACCGTGGTCTCAATGGCGGCGCTCGGCCTCGGGGTCGACGTGCGCAGCGTCGCCAAGGCCGGCGCGCGGGTGACCCTCGCGGTGGTCGCCTCGCTCCTTGCGCTGGGCGCCGTCAGCCTCGGCCTGATCCACGTGCTCGGCCTCGTCTGATCCGCGCTATGACATCGATCCGACTCCTTGATGAAAGAACTGCCGTGACACGTTCGTCCCAATCTTCGTCCGAGGCGGTCGCGCAGGCGACGGGATGGTTGATGGGGCCGGGTCGCGAAGCGGCGGACGCGGCAGCCCTTCTCGACGGGTTCAGCGCGTGCCTCTCGGGGCTCGGCCTGCCACTGGCCCGCGCCACCACCCACGCGCCGACCCTGCATCCGTCGTTCCGCTGGGTGATGCGCGTCTGGCATCCCGGAGCGTCGAGCCTCGCTCTGCGTCGCCGCCACGGCATCGAGGGTACGCCGACCTTCCACGGCAACACCGTCGAGCACGTGGTCGAGACCCGCACCCCGTTCCGATGCCGTCTCGACGGGGATGGGCCGCTGCCGTTTCCCGTGCTCGGCGAGCTTCGCGACGAGGGTCTGATCGACTACCTCATCGTGCCGCTGCGCGCCGCGCGTGGACGCATGGGCGCCGCCTCCTGGGCCACGGCGAGACCGGGCGGCTTCACGCCGATCGAGATCGACACGTTGCTGGCGCTAGTCGAGCCGTTCTCGCTGCTGTTCGAGATCAAGGCGCTCGACGACATGCTCGGCGCGGTGCTGAGCGCCTATGTCGGGCGCGACCCGGCACGGCAAATCCTGGCCGGCGCAGTGCGGCGCGGCGATGTACGTCTGATGCGGGCCGCGATGATGCTGACTGACTTGCGCGGGTTCGGTGAACTGTCCGACCGGCAGAGCCCCGACCGTGTCGTGGCCGCCCTCAACCGGATGTTCGATGCCATCGTGCCGGCCATCGAGGCGGAAGGCGGCGAGGTGCTGAAGTATATCGGCGACGGGCTACTGGCCGTGTTCGATGCCGATCGCGACGAGGCCGCGGCGCGCCGTGCCGCCTTGCGTGCCGCCGAGGCCGCACTCGCTGCGCTTGCGACCTTGCGCGACGGTGACACAGCTGCCTTCGAGGTCGGCGTCGCACTTCATGTCGGGGAGATCGCCTACGGCAATATCGGCGGCGGCGACCGGGTCGACTTCACGGCGATCGGCCGCGATCTCAACGTGCTCGCTCGTGTCGAGCGCCTGTGCAAGACCTACGACAAGCCGCTGATCGCCACCGACACTTTCATCGACGGATTGGCGCATGCCCTCGAACCGCTCGGCATTGTCGCCCTGCGCGGTTTCGCCGAACGTCACGCCTTGTTCGGGCATCGCAGGACCGCGCCTGTCGAAGCGCCGGCGGCGTGACGCCTAAACGGCCTCCGTCACCACAGAGGCGGAGATCGAAAGTTTCTAAACCATCGCATTGAGAGATCGTTCGCATCGCGAATGACCGTTGGAGGGAATAAACTTCATCTCATAGCATCCCCCTGGTCGCGAGGAATCGCGACGGGTCCGATGCTCTCGAACGCATCGACGCCGACATTCTTAGGGGAGAGACCATGCACGGACTGGACAGACCGACGAACCGCCGCCTCGTGTTGGGTGGACTCGGGCTCGGAAGCCTCGCCGCCGCGCTGCCGGCCTGGGCCGCGGGCTCGGTGAAGCTTCCGCTGCCGGGCGGCCCAGACGAGCGGACGCTGACCACGGCCTTTCCGGGCAAGGGCGAGATGATCCTTCAACGCACTCATCCGCCGCTGCTGGAGACGCCGTTCTCGGTATTCGACGAGGGCGTGTTCACTCCCAACGACCGCTTCTACGTGCGTTGGCACTGGGCCTCGATCCCGACCGAGGTCGATGCCGGCACCTTCCGGCTCAAGGTCCACGGTCATGTCGAGAAGGAACTCTCGCTCTCCCTCGACGCCATCGCCGGCCTGCCGCGCTTCGAGATCGCCGCGGTGAACCAGTGCTCGGGCAATTCGCGTGGGCTGTTCGAGCCGCGGGTGCCCGGCGCGCAATGGGCCAACGGCTCGATGGGCAACGCCCGCTGGACCGGCGTGCGCCTCAAGGACGTGCTCGAAAAGGCCGGGGTGAAGTCCGGCGCCGTGCAGGTGCGCTTCAGCGGCCTCGACGAGCCCGTGGTCGACGACGCGCCGGACTTCAAGAAGTCCCTCGATCTCGACCACGCCAACAATGGTGAGGTGATGATCGCCTACGCGATGAACGGCGAGCAACTTCCGCTGCTCAACGGTTTCCCGCTCCGCCTCGTGGTGCCGGGCTGGTACTCGACCTACTGGGTCAAGATGCTGTCCGACATCGAGGTGCTGGACAAGCCCGACGACCAATATTGGATGAAGATCGCCTACCGCATACCGGACGTGCCGGGCGCCAACATCAAGCCCGGCCAGACCGGCTTCAAGACGGTGCCGATCAACAGGATGGTGCCACGCTCCTTCGTCACCAATTTGACCGAAGGTGCAAAGGTGGCGGCTGGAACGCCGGTGGCCATCCGCGGCATCGCTTTCGGCGGCGATTGCGGGGTAAAGGCGGTCGACTTCTCCGGAGATGGCGGAGCGACGTGGTTCCCGGCCCAGCTCGGCGCGGACGAGGGCCCCTACAGCTTCCGCCGCTTCGAGGGCAGCCTACCGGCGCTGGCCTCCGCCACCCACACGGTCAGGGTCCGCTGCACCAACACCAGCGGCGTCGCGCAGCCCATGGACCGGGTCTGGAACGGCGCCGGCTTCATGCAGAACGGCATTGAGGCCGTGTCCTTCCAGGCCGCTTGAGGAGACCAGCTATGCACCCGATCCGCCCTGCGGCCCTCATCGTCGCGCTCATACTGTCTCCCCTGGTGGCGCTCGCCGCCCCGGCTCCCGAGCCGATGCGCTTCACCTCGCAATCGATCGAATTCCCGACCTCCGACCGGATCTTCCCCGACGGACCGGGGGCCGAGGCGGTCAACAACAACTGCCTCGCCTGCCACTCGGCCGGGATGGTGCTGACCCAGCCCAAGCTCACGAAGGCGCAGTGGACAGAGACCGTGAACAAGATGGTCCACGTCTACAAGGCGCCCGTCGATCAGGCCGACGTGCAGACCATCATCGACTACCTCACGACGTTGAAGCCGGCGCCCTGAACCCCCGAATCCCGGGGCCGCCGCGTTTTTTCGCCGGCCTCGGGGAATAAACCGCGCCTTCCGGCGTCTCCCCAGGGCGATGCACGGCCGGCCCGGCCTTGCACCACGGATTTCCGATTTTGAACCAGCCCTCACGGCAGGCCCCGGCCGCCGAACGAGCGCGCATGCCCGAGAGACCCGCTTTATGAACCATATCCGTACCAGCCTCCGCGCCCTCTTCGCCGGAGCCGCCTTGCTCCTAGCCCATGCCCAGCCCGTGTTCGCCGCCGGCTTCGACGGCGCAATCAAGAACAACGCCCTGGCGCTGAACGCCGCCGGGACCGTCGCCGCTGTGTCGAACAGCGAGGAGAGCGCCGTCGTCGTCTACGACGTCGCCAAGGGCACGGTGCTGCGCCGCCTCGACGGCTTCGTCACGCCGCGCAACATCGTGTTCGCGCCGGACGGCGCCCGCTTCTACGTCTCCGACAGCGGCACCGGCCGGATCACGGTCTACGAGACCGCCACCGGGAAGGAGGCCGGCGTTCTCGCCGCGGGCCCCGGCTCGTTCGGTACGGTACTCTCGGCCGACGGGGGCAAGCTCTACGTCAATAACGAGGCCGCGAGCACGCTGACCGTGTTCGACACCAAGACCATGCTCGCCGAGGCTGTGATCCCCGGCTTCGCGCAGCCGCGCCAGGGCGTGAAGCTGTCGCCGGACGGCAAGACCGTGTTCGTGACGAACTTCCTCGGCGACAAGATCACGTTGGTCGATACCGCCACCAACAAGATCACCGGCGAGATCGCCGGGTTCGACAAGCTGCGCGCCATCTCGATCACCAAGGACGGCAAGACACTGTTTGCCGCCAACAGCGGCCGCAACACCATCGGCGTGGTCGATGTCGCCGCCCGTAAGGTCACCTCCGAGGTGGCAGTGGGCAAGGACCCCTACGGCGCCGCGCTGACCCCGGACGGGCACTTCGTCTATTCGGGCAACCTCAAGGATAACTCGCTCTCGGTGATCGACACCGGCACCCTCAAGGTCGTCGCCACGGTGACCGGCCTGAACGAGCCGCGCCAGGCGATCGCGTTCTCGGCCGACAACGCCCACGCCTACGTCCTCAACCGCGACCTCAGTGTCGCCGTGGTGGACCGGGTGAAGAACGCGGTCATCTCGACGATGAAGCCCTGAGGCGACGCGCGCCGGGGGCCTTGTCGGTTCCCGGCGCGTTCTCGTCGTCGACACCTCACGAACGCAGGACAAAGACCCCATGCTCGGCCTGTTCCAGCGCAAGGACCGCCTCATCGTCCACGGCAAGGCGCCCTACAACGCCGAGCCGCTACTCGATCGCCTACGCGCCGCCTTCCTCACCGATCAGGCCGACTTCTACGTCCGCAGCCACGGCGACATCCCGGACCTCGACGCCGACGGCTACCGCCTGACCGTCGACGGGATGGTCGTGACGCCGCTCGAACTGTCCGTCGCCGATCTGAAGGCACGCTTCGCGCCCGTCACCGTCACGGCGGTGATGCAATGCGCCGGCAACCGCCGGTCCGACATGTTGGCGGTGGCGCCGGTCTCCGGTGACCCGTGGGCGGCCGGCGCCATCGGCAACGCGGAATGGACCGGCGTGCGCCTCGCCGAGGTGCTGCGCGCGGCCGGCCTCGACGCGGGCGGCGCACGTCACGTCGCCTTCGAGAGCCACGACCGGATCGCGGACACGGACACGCGCTTCGGCGCCTCGATCCCGCTCGCCAAGGCGCTGGCCACCGAGACGCTGCTTGCCTTCGCGATGAACGGCGAGCCTCTCGCCCCCGAGCACGGCCATCCGTTGCGCGTGGTGGTGCCGGGCTTTGCCGGCATCCGCAGCCCGAAATGGCTCGCCCGCATCACGGTGCAGGATCACCCCTCCAACAACCCGATGCAGGCCGACGACTACAAGCTGTTTCCGCCCGACGTGACCGCCGAGACCGCGGACCCCGCCCACGGCATCACCATCGAGGCGATGCCGCTCAACAGCGCGATCTGCGAGCCCGCCCGCGGCGCAGCGTTGAAGGCCGGCCGGCACGCGATCCGCGGCTACGCCATCGCCAGCGACCGCGCGGTCGCCCGCGTCGATGTCTCGACGGATGGCGGCCGCAGCTGGGCGCAGGCCCGGATCTGCCGCGACGCCGACGCGCCCTACGCCTGGACGTTCTGGGAGATCGAGCGCGAGCTGACGACCGGCGAGCACGAACTCGCGGTGCGGGCCTGGGATTCCGCCGGCCAGACCCAGCCGGCCGCGCCCGACGACACCTGGAACTACAAGGGCTACCTCAGCGCCGCCTGGCACCAGGTGCGGGTAACGGTGGCCTGACCGTCATGCCCAGAGCAGGGCGGTAGCCGCGAGACCCGAGATTGCGATCAGCAGGGTCGCGATCCCGACGGTGAGGATGCGCGGCATCATCGGGATCTCGGCATGGGCGAGTCGCGCTCGGATCGCCCGGTCCCGCCATGCGGCGCCGGCGAACGAGGCGAGCGCGCAGGCGATCAGCGTCAGCGACAGCACCTTCAGCGGCCAGACCGCCAGAACCTCCCGCAGGAAGCGCTGCGCGGCGAGGCCGACGCCGAGGAAGGCGAGCCCGGTGCGAAGCCACGCTACGAAGGTGCGCTCGGCCGCCAGCACGGTCCGGTCCTCGGCGAGCCTCACCCGCGGGTCGTCGGGGGGCACGGGTTTCGCAGGATCGCTCATCCGGGATCCGACGTTGCGATGAGTTCGAGCAGCGCGTCGGCGGCCCGACTGCGGTAGCGCTCCTTGTGGCGCAGCACCCGGAACGGTCGGCTTGGCAAATCGAACGCCGCCCGTACCAGCGTCCCGGCTTGAAGCGCTGCGGCGACCACGGTCTCGGACAGGACGGCGGCTCCACCTCCGGCCTCGACGGCGGCGCGCACCGCCTCGTTCGAGGGCAGTTCGAGCGTGACTCGGAGATGGGCCGGGGCGAGGCCGGCATCCGTCAGCGCCGCCTCGAAGGCCGAGCGGGTTCCCGATCCCGCCTCGCGCAGCACCCAATCGGCCCCGGCGAGGTCCTTGGATTCGAGGGCAGTCGCGCTGGCGAAGGGATGACCGGGGGCGACCACGAGGACGAGTTGGTCCCGCGCGATGGTCGTGCTCGCGAGCGTCGGGTCGTCCAGCGCCCCCTCGACGAAGCCGAGTTCGGCCGTGCCCGCGCGCACCGCGTCGGCGGCGTCGGTGGTGTTGCCCACGGCCAAGCGGATGGCGATCTCAGGGTAGGCGCGGCGGA
>NZ_VRVF01000095.1:0-14430 GCF_008040045.1 Methylobacterium sp. WL8
AAGACATCGACCTGACGCAGCTTGGCGACGATCTCTTCAGCCGTATGCTTCTTCCGTCCCATGAAAATATCCTCCACATGGCTTGAAGCCATACCTCAGGGAGGACCACTTTTCAGGAGGCAGGCCAAATGGCCAGGGCGGCACCATCGCGGGACAGGCCACCGCGATCAGCAACCTGTCCGCCTACGCCAGCCAGATCGACGGGCAGGTGCAGACGCAGGCGTCCTCGATCCAGGCCCTCAGCACCACGCAGGCCGGACACACCGCGACGCTCACGACCTACGGCACATCGATCAACGGGCAGTCGGTGCAGTTCGGCGTCACCGGGTCGATCGATGGGCAAACCGGCGGCTTCGTGTTCGACGGGGTGCGCCGCCTCGACGGCGCTGTCTCCTACAGCCTCAAGATCCGCGGCGACGTTATCGTGGATGGCACGCTGACAGCACGGACGCTCGCGGCGCAGCAGCTCATCGTCAACGGGCAATTGTTCGACGCGGCTGCGACGCAGGTGGCGGCCGCCGCCTCGTCCGGCACGTCGACAGGCGTCAGCATTAATCTGCGTGGCTCCGGCAACGTGGTCATCTTGGCGTTCTTCCGAAGCAACTCCGCGTCTGGATCGCAGGCGGGGCCCGGCAATTTCCTCATCACCCGTGACGGGGTTAGCGCGCCGCTTGAAACCGTCCCCGCCAGCTTCGCTCTCTACAAGCCCGACAGCGGCAACCTCCAATTCTATCCCGGCTCGATGTGCATTGCTGCGATCGAGAACCCAGGTGTCGGCAACTTCACCTATCGCTGCCAACATACCAACGGCCAGGGCATCGGCGGCGTAAAGATCGTGGTGCTGGAGCAGTCGAAGTGACCGAGCCGGTGAAAGACTACATTACGCAAGCCGGGTTCGTGGAGTATGGCGCCGACGGTGCGATCCTTCACGCTGGGCACCAGGGCATCGCGTTCACCACCGACGCCATGGCCTGCGGCGAGCGCATCCTCCTCGGCGGGCCGATACTGGCGCCTGAGGCGATCGTCGCCGGCTACTTTGTGGAAGTCGCGCTCCGGCAGTTCAAGGCGAAGGCGGAATGCCCGGCAGTCCTTGATCGCTTCACGCTCAGCAGGCTGCCGGTCCCGTGCCGCGTTGAGATCTCGACGCCGTTCACAACGCCGACCCTCTACGACTGGACCGACCCGGCCCTGACGCTCTCTTTCGAGCACCCGTGCCGCTACACCGTGCGGGTGCTGTCCGTCCCGTACCTGCCGGGTGTGTTCGAGGTGGCGGTTGATGCGTGAGCCGAAGACGCTCCACCACGGCTCGGACCACCGCGCGCATCGCGCCGAGCACTACCCGATCACAGGTGACGCCCTCGACGCGATCGCCAAAGGGTTGCGCGCCTACCAGCACGGTGAGCCGCTGCCGGCAGAAACGCTCGCGTGGCTCGATGCGCGCGATGCCGTGAAAGACCGCTTCCGCAAGCCAGCGGCTAGCTGACCCTTCCTCTCGGAATACATTCGCATGGCTGATCCTACCGTCTCTGTGACGGCCGGCTCGACGGAGGTCGTCGGCATCGGCACGTCTTTCATTGAGCGGGCCGGCGACCTGTTCTTGTTGGCAGGGCTGGCGGTGCCGATCGCCTTTTCGGTCCCCGGCAAGATCACGCTGGCCCAGCCCTGGCCGGGCGACACGCTAGCCGGGCGGGCGGACTTCGCAACCCAGCGCAGTGGCCCGTACTGGTCCACGGCGGTCACGACCAATTTGCAGATCAACGATCTGCTGTCGAAGCTCGACGCTGCTCTGCCGCTGCGGTTCGATGCGGCCGCCCCCTTCACGCAACGCGCCAGCCTCAACAATCAACCGGCCGGATTCATCTTCCTGTCCGTCGATCCCTCCCCGTTCACCCTCTACGTCAAGCTCGCCAATACAAATTCTTCGTCGGATTGGTCCACTGGCCAGGCGGTCAAGACGACCCCGGCAGCCTCCACCGAGGAAGCACAGGCCGCCGCCGCGGCAGCCTCGACCGCACAGGCGGCTGCCGAGGAGCGTGCGGCTTTCGCGGCCAACGCAGTCTCAGTCGCCAGCGGTGCGGCAGCTGCCGCTCGAGGATCGGCGGCCGACGTCCGCCAGTACGCGGCGATCGTTGGCGCCGCGGCCTTCGACTTCGCTTTCGACGGCAGTCCCGACCCGTCCAACGACTGGAGCACCTGATGGCCCGCCAGCCCCGGCAATTCGCGCGGCAGGGCGCCGCCAGCGACCTTCCTGATCGTGCATCGGTGCGCGCCTATGTCGGGCCGCCTGGTGAGCCGATCTGGGATGGCGAAGCCCTTCGCGTGCACGACGGCAGCACGCCAGGAGGTGTTCGGCTCGCACGCACCGGCAGGAAAGCCGTCACGGACCAGAATTATGTCGTGGTGCTGGCAGACACCTATGTCGCCCTGACCGCCCTGACCGCCCTGACCGCTGCCCGTCTCGTGACGCTGCCGTCCGCAGCGGCTTACGCTCCGGGGCAGGTTCTCTACGTGGCCGACGAGACCGGTGCGTGCTCGGCCGACGCTGGTCTGACCATCACCGTCGCTGCTGCGGGAACGGACACGATCGCCGGCCAGCCCTCCGTTGCGCTCGGCTCGCCCTACCAGAAGCTCGCTTTCCATTCCAACGGATCGAACCTGTGGACTTTCGCATGACTGCGCGTTTCACTCTTGCCGCTCTGGCGGCCATTTTCTTCGCTGCTCCTGCCGCCGCGCAGCAGGTGCTTCCGCCCGGCCAGCTCGATGGCGCCGGCAATTTGAAGCTCGGCCCCGTGACGCTTGGCAAACGGCAGAGTGGCAAGTTCACGATCACGCCCGACGTGCTGCAGATCCAGGGCTCCGGCTCGACCGGCGATGTCTCATCGACCTCAACGGCGATTCCGGGTGGCGTCCCTCGCACCTTAGCCGCGCGAGCGGCGGACCGCCTGAACATGGCTGACAGACCTGGAGCAGATCCGACCGGGGTGGCCGACAGCACCGCCGCATTTCAAGCGGCCGTCAACAGCGTCCCGACCGGAAGCGCGGTCGCCATCGACGTTCCGCCCGGTGTGTGGCGACTGGCGAGCAATGTGCTTCCAAACGGGCGTTCGGTCTCTTGGAACATCGCACCCGGCGCGAGCTTCGTCGGCTCGGGCAAGCTCTCGGACAGCTTCGGCTTCTATTATTCGTCCAGCCCGGATCTCCGCACGACGCGGCAATCCATGCGCCGCGGCACGTCCGCCGCTCCGGCTGCTGACCTAGCCGCCCTCGATGTCGGCGTGAAGCATACGAGCGGGGCTGGTAGCGGCACCGACAACGCGCCCGCGAGCTACCGGGCGAATTACAAGTGGAGCACCGCGGCCAATGCGCGGGTGCAGGGGTATTTTGGCGAGGCTATCGACCAAGTCGGCGGCGCAACCACCTTTGTGGAAGGCGGGCGCTTCCACGGCATCGTGGCCGGAGGCACGCGCGGAGGTGCTTACGGGGGCATCGCCCTTGCGCAAGCCCTTTCAGGAACGGTGCCTGACTTCGTGATCGGCTTCGAGGGTGAGGTGATCCGCCAAGATGGAGCGGATGCCCCTCCGCCTACCTCGTTTCTCCTCTCACGCTACGTCGCCTCGTTCGTGGCGACCGCGCGGGCGGGCGACAAGCCCGACGCCGGGTTCATCACGAACCCCTACAACACGGTGCCGTTCCGAACCGGGTTCATGGTCGCCGAGAACTCGGTTGACAGCGCGGGCTTCGTCAACCGCGCCAACTTGGTTCAGGCGTATGCCAACTTCGGCACGGCGGTGACAGGTCTCTACACCGGTGCCAGCACCTATGCCGCGATTCAGATGCTGAACGGTGCGGCTTCGGTCATCCGCATCAAGAACGGCGCCGGCACGGCCGACGACAACGTGTTCAGCTACTCGACCGACAACAGGTTGGTCCTCGGGCAGGATGCGGCGGGGGTAAGCTTCCCGAAGCCGGTCGGGTTCAACGGGGCCGCGCCCGTCGGCAAATGCTCGCTCGCCGCGGCCCTTCCGACAGACGGCTCGGCCTCGAACGCGGCTCTCGCCTCCGCGATCAACGGTGTCCGGTCCTGCCTCCTGACGAACGGCCTCGCGCAGTGATGCGCTTTAGCTCTCTCGTTCTAGGCGGCCTCCTTTCCCTCGCGCTCCTCTGCGCGCTGGGCTCGCCCACCATGGCCGCGCGTCATCGGGCTCACCACCCGGTCTGCATCGCCGTGATGATCGAGATGATCCCGGCCCGCATCTGCCCGCCGGCCCGGCGCCGCTGATCACCCATCGCCGGTTCGCCGGCTGCTCTCTGACATCGTGAGAACCTGACCATGGCCGCAGAGCTCGATAGGGCTGCGTTCTTCCAGGCTGTCCGCTTGCGCCCGTTCCCCGGTAGCCTGACCACCGGGCAGGTCTCTGGCATGGAGGCGATCCTCGACGCCTGCCCGCCCGACACGCCGACCGATCACCTCGCCTACGCCCTCGGCACCTGCCCGATCGAGACCGGGTGGACGATGCAGCCGGTCAAGGAGAAGGGCGGCGCCGCCTACTACACCCGCATGTACGACATCACCGGGGCTCGACCGGCGAAGGCCAAGGAGCTCGGTAACACGAAGGCCGGCGACGGCGCGCTGTTCTGCGGTCGCGGGCTGCTGCAGCTCACCGGCCGGTCGAATTATCGCCGCGCCACGTCGCGCCTGCGCGACCTCGGGATGGTGCCGATGCTCACCGACCTCGAGCAGACACCCGACTTCGCCATGGACCCGGACATCGCTTCCGCCATCCTGTTCGTCGGGATGAAAGAGGGCTGGTTCACCGGCAAGAAACTGGCGGACTATTTCGCCGCCGGCCGCGCCGACTGGACCGGGGCCCGCCGCATCATCAACGGCCAGGACCGCGCCGCCGAGATCGGCCAGCACGCGCAGGGCTTCCGTGCCGCGCTGATCGCCGCCGGCCACCGCCCTGGCGCGGTCGCGGGGGCGGTCCGAACCATCCCCGTCGACACCAAGCCGCTCGCGCCGGTCCCCGCCGGACCGCTCGTCGCTCCCGCGCCGCGCAACAGCGGCATCAGCCTCGCTCCCGCGCCGCGCGCCGACGACCAGCAGCCCGCGCCCGGCCTGTTCGCCCGCATGGCCGAGCGCCTGCGCATCGCTTTCCCCCCGAAGAAGGTCTGAACCCATGGCCGCAGGTCTCCTCGCCGGTCTCGCCGCCGCTCCCGCCGCGATCGAAGCCATCTCCAACATCATCGGGCGGTTCGTGCCGGACCCCGCACAGCAGGCGCAGGCCTCGCTCGAGTTGCAAAAGGTGCTCGCCGAACGCGAGTCGTCGGCCGCCATGGCCGCCGCCGAGATCGCGAAGGCCCAGGCCGCTACCAACACCGCCGAGGCGCAAAATCCGTCCATGTTCGTCGGCGGCTGGCGGCCCTTCGTCGGCTGGGTCTGCGGCATCGGCTTGCTCTACGCGACGCTCGGCCAGCCAATCGTCGCCTGGGCTACCGGCATCGCAGGTGCCGCACTCGCCATCGCTTTCCCGCCGCCGCCCGTGCCGCCGTCCGAGGTGCTGATGACGCTGCTCACCGGCATGCTCGGGATCGCGGGCCTGCGGACATACGACAAGGTCAAGGGTGTGGCCGCGCCGTCCATCGCGCCGAAGGCCTGATACATGCCGAACGCGCAGGCCACGATCGACGCGACTGCGGACGCCTACCTCAAGCAGGGCGTCCTCGGCGCGACGATCGTGCTGCTGCTGATCTTCCTGGTGATCGCGGGGCTGGTGATCCGGCACCTCTACAACGACCTGAAGGCCGTCAACGCGATCACGCTGGCTGATCGAGAGAAGCTGATCCTGGCCCTCGGTACGGTGGCCGCCGGCGACGAGCGTGACCGCGAACTCCTCCAGGAGATGAAGACCACGCTCGCGGGCCGGACGCAGGCCCTTGGCGACCTGTCGCAGCAGATGGCCCTCACGGCCCAGGAGACCCGGCACGGGTTCGCGAACATCGGTCAGATGGTCACCGGCCTGCTCGACCTTATCCGCGGCATCCGAGCCGGAGGCGTTTCATGAGCCTCTGGGAGCGCGTCATGCTGCACTTCTTCCCGCGGCATCACCCCGATGCGCCGGAAGCGTCGAAGCAGGTGGATGCCGCCTTCGAGCGCATGGTCTGCGCACGCATCCAGGTCGGTGAGGTGGCGGGCGAGGTCGCGCAGACTGCCAGGGCCCACCATGAGCGTGTGCAGGTGGAGCGCCAGAAGATCCGGCAGCGAACCGCCGAGACCGCCGCGAAATATCCGACTGGCCGAACCAGCGAGATCCGGAACTTGGTCGAGGACATGCTGGAAAGTCTGGACGGGCCGAAAGACAATGAGGGGCGCAGGTCGTGAGGCTGAAGCTGGATGAAAGAGGCCTCCCGGTCTCAGCCGAAGACCCACCGCCGGTGAACATCCGCAGCTCGGCGTCATGGGTCATCGGCATCGTCGCCTTCATCTACCTGATCGCCGACATCGTCTTGGCGAACAACGATCTCAATATCGCGGTCGACGTGGTCCTCTGCGTGATCGCCTTCATGGCCCTGTGCTATTATTCCGTCAGGGCTGCGGTGGCGGTATGGACGGGGTCGCAGGCATACGTCGATTATCTGATCGTCGCGATTGCGCTGGGCTGGATGTCACAGAGCGGTCAGGCCGGGCTTCGCGCCATCGCAAGGCTTAGCGGCTTCGACCGGACGTTCACCGACTCCGAGATCTTCGGCATCCTGAAGCTCATGTCGATCGTGGCCGCGCTCATGCACATCCTGCCGCGCGGGGCGGCGAACGGGCAGGTCCCGAAGAGCAATCGGACCGTCATCGTGGGCGGGCTCATCTTCGCCATCGTGGCCGCCGTCACGGTCGTCACGGTCCACCCCGATCCCAAGCCGCTGATCGAAATGATGCCGATGTGGAGCCGGGACACGTTCCGCACTGGGTCGAACCTACCGCCTGGCGCGCCGCCGGCATGAAGTCTTGCCCCGAAGGCGCCTTCACGTCCGGCCACCTCTGGATGGCGGCCCTGTGCGGGGCGATCGTCATGCTGGTGCTGATCGGTGTCATGCGCGACCTGGCCGCTTCCCGCGATCCACCGCCCGAAGGGTGAGGCCCCTCTGCCTCGTTCCTCCGACTCAGCGTCGCCGGCATTCGCCGTGCGGGGCTCTTTGCGTTCTGGGCTTCAGATCCGAACCGTGCCGCGACCGCGGGGCGCCTCCCCGTCCTCGACTTTGAACACCTTCTTAAATAGACGCTTGAACTCGATCCAGCTATCGGACGCCTGCATGAGTCCAATCACCTTTGCCAAGTGCTTTTCAAGGTGCGGATTGCCAATCTCATCGGTGAGAAACTGGTGATGCTTGAATTTCCGCTTGCCGGTTTCATGATCAACCGGGTTCTGCGTCCGTAGCTGCTGTAGCACCCCCTCGGGAAGGCGTTCATAGACAAGTGCGTTCGTCAGCTTGCCAACGTAGCCCGGCTTTGATCGGCTGGCAGGATCTAGGTCTTCCCACTTGTGAAGGCGGTAAATGCCTTCGTAAAACTCTAGCGGGAACCGCTGCGCCCAAGGCAGAAGCTCCTTCGAGATATACGCTTCAAGGATCTTGGCGAGTGCATCGCGCTTGCGAACGACTTGATAGCCGGTTGCTTCGTCGACGAGCGCCACGATGCCGACGCGCGCGAGACCGCGCATGATGAGTTCGCACTGCTGAGCGATCGGCATCTGCTGCTGCATCAAGCGCCCAGCTTGGCGAGCGGCTAGAACGGCCTCGCACAGTTCAACCAGAATTTCAGCTTCATACCCATAGGCACGAGCGCCCCCCGGAGTGATGAAGGAAATCGGGTTGCTGACTCGCTCATACAAGTCTTTGGCGATAAATGGGTTTATGAGCTTTCCGCTGGCAAAAAGCTCCAACCGACTCATACCCGCTTTCATGCTCCCACCGCGAGCAATCTTGAGAGCGTCTTGAAATCCGTTTGCCGTCAGAACCCGCCGCTCGTCTTCGAGGACATAGCACGGGATTTCCATCCCACTGATCTTCAGCGGGCGATCGTCGTTGCCAAACTCGGCTCGAGGAAGGTTGGCGCGCTCAGGATCGGCTTTCGCCCATCGAGCAGCAGCGCCGGCTGAAGCGGCAGCCTTTCGCTGCTCGGGACTCAGCTTATTCATTCGCGCATTCGCCGCCTTGCGGAAGCGATTGTTAAGTTCGTCAAGAGCTTGAATGTCGGGCTGATACCCAACCCGATTAGCATCTGCCTTCTTACGCTGCTCGTCCATCATCGCCTCCTGCTACCGTTCGATAGCAATATGAGATGCTATCGACGGTAGCACAAGGGGCGCCTCAGGTTCCTCCTTCCGCCTACCGCCCAACCTCCCACACCGGCACGCCGACGGGCCGCCCCGGCAGGTTCCGGTAGTACGTCGTCATTCCGAACCGGATCTTGTCGGGCTCAATCGCGCGGACGTGCTTCCCGCTGATCATCAGGGCGCCGCAGTGGGCGACCCAGATGAAGCCAGGCTCATTCTGCCGCAGCTTGCAGGGCTGGAGTTCCCTCGTGTGCAGGATGGAGCCCTTCACAGCCTCTCGGAGCGTTCGCCGCCTCACGCAGAAAAGCAGAGGCTTCGGGGTCGGCTAGCCAAGCGTCTACGGGGCGGCAAACGAGCTTACCCAGCGGGTGCCTAGCATAGGCCGCGTAGCTCCTAGCGATAAACGTCTCGAGCGTCATGGTGTGCGCTGGACCGGTCCGCGGCGTGGCCGCCTTGAGGAATAGCTCACTACCCGGCACGCCGTAGAACGCGGCGATCTCAGGATAGATCGGCCAGCACCCGAACCCGCCTAGGTCGTCCGGGAGGTAGGCGTCCAGGTCGCAAGCTCCGTAGGGGATGCCGGCCTTGTCGAGCAGCCCGCGGGCGAGGTCGGCAGCGACGTGCATCTTGATGTGGTTGTTAGCGTGCATGAAGCAGCCTCGTCGGGCCCAGCGCACGAGCAGCGTATCGAGGTCGTAGCCGGCCTGTCGTCCGAGAAAGCGCAGGTGCGCCACCGATGCTTCCCAGCCGTCGAAATAGCCGAGCCGCCGGTACACCGGCTCTGTGAAGAGCCGCAATGTCTGCTCCGGCGCTAGACCGGCTCGGTAGCCGAACAGAGCAAGTCCGGAGTGCGCGTGCCCCATCGGCCCTGAGATGAAGCCCGTTAGCTGAGCGGCGTCTTGCACGCCGACATTCACCAAGTCTGGATGGAAGGCAGAGAAGACGATCGTTGGAATCAGCACCGAACGCGGATGGGTGCGTAGGGTCTCGATGTCACCACCATCCTTGAACGACGGCAGGTAGATGTTGGAGAACACGTGGTCGTAGCAATCTGCCTCGGCGAGCAGGTCGCACATGCGCGAGAACAAGCGCTTAGCCTTGAAGGCGGAGATGAAGCGGATCTCGGCTCCGGGGACCAGAAACCGCATTGCGCGGGCGATTGCAGCCCCCTGGCAGACGCCAATCACCAGTATGCGTGGTGTCCCTGAGATCCGGCGATGGAAGGGATCAATCTGGGACAGTCGATAGCGCAGACGATGCAGATTGGCTATATCGAGCATGAACGCAGCCAATCCTATCAATGGGCAAATTCAATCTCCGCTCAGGTTCACATAGCCTTCTCGATAAGATCAACCCTATAATGATCAAAGAGGCGGACTGCTGCCAATTTTATGGGCAGGGGTGTTGCTCATAGAGCATTATTTACAAGGTAGGCCTTCGGGCAGCCCTTTTTTCTGCTCGGGATGCTGCCGCGCTATGGCCCCCAGTCGAGCGCCGCGGTCCTCTGCTTGGACTGCTCGAGGAAGTCGATCGCTGCCGCGCGCACCTCCTCCCAGCGGGCCCCCGACATCCCTAAGCACGGCGCCGTGGTCGGCTTCATGGCCTCGAGCGCGTCACGCCAGGCCCGAGCGTCGGAAGGCACAGGTTGGATCGGTGCTGGTGATGCCATGGGTCTGGTCGGAGGTGGTCCAGCCGAGCTAGAGTAGCAGCAATTTGGTGCCCGGCGGCACAACCACTTCCACGGTCCCTTCGTTTCTGGTGTATGCGAAGTTATGCGCTTTCACATCGATTATGACTCAGGAGAAGAAATCCGGGGCTGGATTGTCCCAGACAATCCGCTGGAAACAAGTCGCGTAATTCTATCGATCAATGGAAAGCGCGTTTTAGAATTACCGGCCAGCATTACCGCGGACCAGTTCAGAGAGCTGGGATGGCATTCTACTGGAAAATGCATCTTTTTGCTCACGACGACAGCGTTTCCAGAGCTATCGAGTGTTAAAAATCTTGAGCTCTATGACGCCGACACAAATGTTTTGGTCTATCGACGAGTCCCGCGCGAGGGCCTGATCGATCGTCGGGTGCTTCTGATCGACACCGGGATCCATCCCGAAGTCGGCCTGCAGAACGCGCTGTTCCCGTATTTTCAGCAATCCCATTTCGGCATCCACAAACTCTCCGACGAGATCGTGACCAGCATCCTCGGAAACGAGACGCCAACTTCTCGCCTTATCGCCGGCGCGCTCGTGGTGCCGCGCTACGAGCAGTATTTCCCGCCGGATCGCATGCTGTCGGCGATCCTGGTCCACGATCCGCATGTGGAGATGGCCACGCGCATGCTGTGGCTGAAGGCGCGATCCAAGGTGGTGGCCGAGGATCACGCCAGCTGGCGCGTCGATCGCTATGCCGAGGCGGCGCTGTTCGCCGCCGACTACGACTACACTGATCCGAAAAGTCTGAAGCGCTTCTTCCGGATGCTGCCGGAGCAGGCCTACCACCTCCTCTACAACCCGCTGTCGCGCCAGCTCGGAACGCGGCTGCCTGACGACCGGCTCCACCCCGGGAATTCCATCGTCGCGATCGAAATTTTGGCGCGCCTCGGGGTCGTCGGACACAGGACCTACTTCGACGCTTTCGCCTCCACCCTGTTCGACCAGATCGGGATGGAGGGCAGTGTGCCCCTGCCGGCGCCGGTTCCGATCTCAGACGAGGCTTTGGCCTTGGCCGAGCGCCTTCGCGCCGTGAAGGCGGTCGCCGACATGCTGGTCTTCGACATTGCCATGTCGGACGCGGTGCTGATGTCTTTCGCTAAGAGCTGGTCTTGATTGTGATACAGGTAGCGTTAAAATATTTACCGACCTTCAAATATAGGCTTTAAGGAAGTGGCGAAAGCTTAAAAACTTTGGACAGTTTGATTTATATATGACGTCATATTTGTTTGTCTCAGATAAAGAGCGCTCCTAGGTGAAACGAATTTCGAGAATTAGAACACGACATCCGAGCATAGCAAACAATGTTGTCGTTCCTGATATGACAGAACGTCTGGGGTCTTTTCAAAGTTTAGGTGGAAATTGTGAGTTCGGATTTGTTCAGCGTGCCTGCGGAGCCGAATCGTCAGGCCTATTGCGCTTCAATTTTACACCGCTTGATGATTTAATACGCGCATTGGAAACCAATTTCGATTCATACGGCTCCTCAGGCGACTTAAGAATTGAAAAAACTGAAACTGATTATTATTACTGCGCAAGCCGAAGCTACAATTTTTGGATGAATACGGCGCACGCGGTTGGTGATATCGATCCTGAGGTTTTACTTGTTAAAGAATATGGCAGGATCGCTCATCTTAAAAACAAATTTCTACTAGAATTGGCGGCTGGTTCAAAAATACTAGTGCGCAAAGTCGGTCCGGGAGAAAGCGAATCTGACTTCGACAGATTGGCGCAGGCAATCTGGCGTCATGGGCCTTCGACCCTGCTAAGAGTTACAGAGGAAGGGTCAGATTGGATTTGTAAGCCAGTCCGCAGCGTTGCTCCGCTTATACTCGAAGGGAGCGTCCGACGTTTCGCGCCTCTGGAGAAGGCTTGGGACATTGATATTGAACCATGGGCGCGCCTTTGTGATAGCGCATACGCTGCACGTCACCAAGTGCCAGAGTCAGCCTTGTATGCGGATCATTTTCAACAACTAAAATTTTCCACAAAATTACGCTACCACCGCGGAAGACACTCGGGACATCAACTTAGCGCCTTCACTAAAGCGGTCTCACCATCTGATTTTGATTCCGAGGCAGTGTATGTATTTTCAGCCTGGGTGTGGATCCCAGAGGGTTGTGCTGCGTCCCGCATTTTCTCAGTTTCTGGTCGTGAGCCTCTAATGGGTATGGAGGCTAATATGGATGTCCGCAATTGTTGGCAGCGCATCTGGTCAGCAGGCAAGATGAATCCTTCCTACGAAAAAGTGCCCGTTGGAATAGGTTTGATTGGAGGTCGGAGTGATGAATTCTGGTCGTGTGGCTCACAATTCCACAAGGGACGGATTCCTTATCCTGCGATACCACCTGCTGCGCATATAAGGCCGTCGCTAGTTCGTCGGATCTCGCGCCTATGGATGTAGATGCGAAAGCAACGCAGGTTTATTGCATTCGACCACATGATTTGGCTGAAGCGCAGCGGTGAGAGGGAGATCGATCCCGAAGAGGGCGAGGGCGACGGTGAGCGGTATGGGTGCGACGCTACTCGCCTGATAGGCCAACGGCAAAATCCTCACCCCTTCCGCGCCTGCCGAGTGGCCTGCAAGTCCGCGAACGGCTTTGACACCACGTTCCGGCCCAATGCGTGGTAGACATCGACCGACCAAGCCGGCTAATCGTGCAGTAATGTGCATCAGGCCAACGCAAGCCTACTTATAACCCGAACGAGCCTTAAAATTCAACTGCAATAAAAATACTGCCAAACACGACATAAGTTTTAAGGTGAATCTCGACATGACTGAAATGCGAAAAATAGCCCCGTCTGAAATCGAAGCTTCCAACTCCGTAGGTTCACAGTTCGGCGTTAGCGGACTAATACACGATAATGATTTTATGTACTGGTTTGATTATGACAATAGTAAAAATAAAGATGAGTCTTTAGCCTCTGTCCGTTATATGTTAGAAGGCAGGGGCCTAGCTCATTTTTTTAAAGACCATATTATTCAGCATTCGCCCTCAAGAAACAATTTTTCATTGTTAGATTTTGCGTCGGGGTATGGGCGTGTTTCGCGTTGGATGAAGGAAGCCCTCCCCGGAACTCAGATCTTTGCTAGTGATGTACACCAAGACGCCATCAGCTTCATGTCGTCGATCGGCGTTGAAGCATTCAAGTCGAGCTCAGTCCCTGAAGAATTTACCCCGCCTTGCCAATTTGATGTTATTTTATCTGTATCGTTTTTTACTCACATGCCGAAGCCTACTTGGAGTCGGTGGTTAAAACGTTTAGAAAAGTGCCTTAACCCAGGTGGGCTTCTTGTCATCACCACGCACGGCGATCCAATTTGGCATGCGATGGGATCTCCTCGGCCTGACGAAGACGGTTTCTACTTCACTTCAGGATATAGCGAGCAGAAAGATATCTCCGTAACGGAGTACGGCACCACGTACACTTCGCTCGAATTCGTAGTCGCGCGTGCGCGTGAAGCTGGTCTGCGGGTGGAAGGCATTAGATCCCCCGGCCATGGAAACCACGACATCATCACGCTTCGCAAAGCCGATCGTTCAATGTATCCGTCCGCCTTTTCGCCGCCAACCATGTTAACTTTTCTAAAAAATAAATTTCGGAAACGAATAATTCGCTGAAGTACTGGTCAGCCTTGTCGCGCCAAACGGACGGCGAGCACATCTACGAACGGCTTCGACACCACGTGCCGGCCGGACGCGTCGTAGACCTCGACCGTCCAGGCCGACCAATCGCGCGGCGCCTGGTAGAGCATTACGTCCAGCGCGACGCGTTCGGCATGTACACGCATCAGCGCCCAGGTCGGCAGCCGCTTGCCCTGCAGATCGGCCACGAGCTCGTGCCCGTCCGTGCAGTGGAAGCGGTAAAGCGGCGTCGGCATTGGTCTTCTACCCCGCCTTCCACACCATCTCACCGCCTCGCGCTTGGCCGTCGTCGCCATGGTTGAACCGTCGATACGCATGCTGTTTGTTCCGGTTCCGTTCTTGCCGGAGCCGAGGCAGCGATGCACCCCCAGCCCTACGAACCGCCTGTGGAGATCCGGCTGAGCGAGGCCGAGACGATCGCGCTCGCCTACCGCCGGGCCGCCCGCGGCGACGTCTGGATCGCGTTGGTGCGGGCGATCGAGGACGCGCTGTCCGACCTCGCGGAGGCTGAGCGCCGGACGCTGCAGCGCGACCGGCTGATCTCGCACGGCTACGTCCGCGGCCGGCGGCCCGGCACGTAGGTGGAAACCCTCGCGGACATCGGGGGCGACCGCGTCGTGGTGGAGTGATCCTCCCCCGGTTCCACGGACAGGGGGGTTAGCTCGCGTTCCGTTCGGCTTGCTCGGGTGTGATGTATCCCAGGGCCGAGTGGATGCGCTGCCGATTGTAGTAGCCCTCGATGTAGGCGAACAA